>JAPULJ010000248.1 GCA_027295145.1 Alphaproteobacteria bacterium
ATAGACCTTCCTGCCGGCTGGCGTAACTTTCAGGCCGAACCCAGCGAGTTCATTGTCCCACAGGTACATGTCATTGGGTCCCGCATTCAAGGCGGAGACCGAGCGGTTGCTGATTCGTCCAGTTGCCATCGGCGTGCTTACTCAAGTAGACTAGTAACCACATAGTAAGCACACCTAACGGCATCTACAAGAACGATACGGAACGTGGTGAGGTGTTAGTGATTGGAATTAGGCTAAAAAACGCAACGTATGGAACGCTACGGAATGCAAGAGTTTTATAGGTCATCGCACTTCTAATCCGCAGGTCGCAGGTTCGAATCCTGCCGGGCGCGCCAATTTTTCAATCGGCTTGCATATAACATGCGCTGCCAAATAGAGGCCGTGGTGCACACGAGGTATTTTTTACTCTCGTTCTGGCGGCTATTGGATTTTGTCAGACAACTCTGAACCGACGCGCGAGCTGTATGCGATGAAGCTATCGCGCGTCCCGCGACTAGTTTGCTTCTATAATATCAACACTTCGACCACGCCTGTCTGGCGTCAACTACTCGAAATTCGCGTATAGTCAAGCTGTAGTCGGGATGCCTATTGAACGCCATGCGACGGGCAAATAGTGGGCTTGCCGTGAGTAAGATCAACAGGCGCGCGCCTGACGAGGGGGGGGTGACTTAAGAGTGACGACGCAAGCCACAGAGATTTACCGCAGCCACGCGGCGATCGAGCCGTTCAGCCTGCACCGGCCGAAGACGGTCGTCCAGGCGGTGGCCGCGATGGCTAAGTCGCGCGGCCGCGGCGCCTACATGGCGGGCGGGATCGACCTGACTGACGAGCTACGCGCCGGCCGCAAGATCACCGATCTTATCTATCTGGGCGACGTGAAGGAACTCGCGGCGATCGGGCGCACTAGCCGCGCCCTCGTACTGGGCGGCGCAGTGACTTATCGTCAAATCGAACGCGATGCAAAGATCCGCGCGGCGCTGCCCGACCTGGCCCGAATTTGGGAAGCGGTCGCCAACGTGCGAGTCCGTGCGGCAGGATCGATTGCCGGAAACCTCATTGCGGCCCGGAGTGGCTACGACGCCCTGCCGGCGCTGATGGCGCTCGATGCCACGCTGCATCTCGAAACTGGCAAGGGCGCGCGCACCCAGCCGGTCGGAAAGCCGATCCCCAAAGGCGCGCTCGTCCGGCGCATCGAGATCCCGCTGACTAAAGGTCTAAGGTTCCTTTTCGACCGGTCGCTCAAGCCCGTGGTCAGCGTGGCGCTTTCGGTTTCGCAAACGGCTATAGGCATTGAGGCCCGCGCTGCGGTGGGTTGCGCCCATGGTCGCGCGATTGTGAAGACGTTGAACACAAAGGGCATCAGGTCAATGGCCGAGCTGGCGTGTGCAGCCGAGCTGCTGGCGTCCGCATTCGCCGATGCGTTGCCCGAGCCTGTTTCCGATGCGATCGCAAGCGGCGCCTACCGGCGACGTATGGCCGAAGTGCAGTTGAAGCGCCTGTTCGCTTCGCTGGCGGAAGACGCATAGGAACAGCGCGAATGGACTCGATTATGCTCGATATAGAGATCAACGGCGAACGCCGGACTATCGAGGCAGCGCCCAACCTTATGCTGATCGACCTGTTGCGCGACGGGCTCCATCTGAAGGGCGCGCAGGTTGCATGCGACGCCGGCGTTTGTGGCGCCTGTACCGTGCTGCTCGACAGGGCGCCAATTTCCGCCTGCACGACCTTCGCCTTCGTAGCGGACGGGCGCGCGCTCACCACCATTGAAGGTTTGGGCGCGAATGGAGCGCTCGACCCGGTACAAGAGGCCTTCAAAGCCAAGAGCGCGTTCCAGTGCGGATTTTGCACGCCAGGCATGATCCTGCTGGCGAAGGCGCTGCTGGCAGAGAACCCAAGCCCGAGCCGCACTCAGATCCGCGCTCATATCAGCGCCAATATTTGCCGCTGCACCGGCTACCAGATGATCATCGAGGCGATCGAGGATGCGGCAGCGAGAATGGCCGCGGCGGCAGGCGGACAGTGAACGAGCCCACAGCGCTGCGATCAATCGGCGCCGAGCGCCCGCGGAAGGATTCGGACGCCAAGATCACGGGCGCCGCCGTCTACACGGTCGACATCGACCTGCCCGGCATGCTGGTCGCCAAAGCGCTGCGCAGCCCGCACGCCCATGCGCGGCTCATAACGATCGATGCGAGCAAGGCGCGCAAAGTCCCGGGGGTCGCCGTGGTGCTGACTCGCGATGATCTTGAGGGGCTCAACCCGACCTATGGCTATTTTATCAAGGACCAGCCGATCGTCGCGCTCGATAAGGTTCGCTACGTCGGCGATATCATTGCCGCCGTAGCCGCCGAGGACGAGGCAAGCGCGGTCCGTGCGCTTGAATGCATCGAGGTCGAATACGCGCCGCTGCCCGAGATCGCCACCATCCAGGAAGCGCTAGCGCCCGATGCGCCGGCGCTGTTCGAGGAACCGCCGATGGGCATCGTGCCGAGCTACGGCGCCGGCGCCAGCGCGGAGAGGGATCCTGAAAAGAACGTTTGCTTCCGTTTCCACTTCACCACTGGAAATGCCTCTGCCTTCGACGAGGCAGATCATATTTTCGAAGACAGTTTTCACTTCTCTCGATGCCAGCATTATCACCTGGAACCCTTTGTCACAGTCGCGCGGTTCGTCGGCGGCGTGATGGAGTTATGGACGAGTTGTCAGAATCCCTTCCCCTTACGCAAGGAGCTGTCACGCATCTTCAATCACGCCGAACAGAATGTTCGCGTGCACGTTCCCTTTATCGGCGCCGGCTTCGGCGCAAAAAACAACTGCAAGACCGAGCCGATCGCAGTGTTGCTGGCGAAGATGACCGGGCGACCAGTGCGTTTCCGACTGACACACCAGGAGAATTTTCTGACTCAGAGCCAGCACGCAGCAGTATTGACCCTTAGAACCGGGGTCAAAGCCGATGGCACATTCGTTGCGCGCAAAAGCACGATCCTGCTCAACGCCGGCGCCTATTCCGATGCTTCACCCCTGGTCGCGGAAAAGGCCGGCTATCGGATCAATGGCCCCTATCGTTGGCGTTACATCGACAGCACCTGCGACTGCGTAATGACCAACTCGACGCCGGCCGGACCCTTCCGAGGCTTCGGCGGAACCCAGACCAGCTGGGCGAGCGAATCGCAGCTCGACATGATCGCTCGCCGCCTCGGGCTCGACCCTTACGAGATGCGCATGAAGAATTTGCTTGATCTGGGCGAGCCCTATGTGCCCGGCGAGAGCGGCATCGACAGCGATTTGCGCGTAGGCCTTGATATCGTCGCGGATAAAATTGGCTACCACAATCGCAAGCGCGGCCCGGTGCCGGGGGTCAAGCCTGGCAGGGCGCGTGGCATCGGGCTGTCCATCGGTTTCAAAGACCAGGGCGGCGTCAACAAGCCTGCCTCCGCACAGGTCAAGACCACCACAACCGGCGGCATCATCGTAAATTGTGGATCGGCCGAGATGGGCCAGGGCATCCAGACAGCGCTGACATGCATCGTCGCCGAAATTCTCGGCACTGACGAGACCCGCGTTTCATACGCGCCGATCAATACCGATATTACGCCTTTCGACCAGGGCACCAATGCCAGCTCCGGCATTTGCTTCTTGGGTCTGGCGATCGACCGCGCGGCGCGCGACGCGCGACGCCAAGTGATCGAGTTCGCGGCCGCGCGATTAGAATGCGCGCCCGACGAGTTAGTTCTTGAGGACTGGGTGATCAGGCGCGGCAACGAAGCCCACCCGCTGCCGCCGATGATCATGAGCTACTACGGTGGTACCGGGTTCGAGTTCGTCGGTCACGGCTTCTTCAAGCCAGAGACCTCGCACGACGCGCCGCTCGAAGCACCGTGCGTTGCTTGGGAGATCGGTTGGGGTGGCGCCGAAGTCGAGATCGACGAGGAGACCGGGCAAGTCACCGTGTTGCGGCTGGTGGTCAGCGGCGATGCGGGGCGCGCAATCAACCCATTAATCTGCCGCGGCCAAGACGAGGGTGCGGCGGTGATGGGTCTCGGCCAGAGCTTGTTCGAGGCGATGCGATACGATGGTACGCGGCTCACGAACATTGCTCCGATCGACTACCGCGTGCCCCTCGCTTCCGACCTGCCGGCAGACTTCCAATCTGTGACGCAGGAACAGGGACACGGGGCCGGCCCGTTCGGCTCGAAGGGCATGGGCGAGGGCGGCATTTTGCCTATCGCCTCGGCGATCGCGAACGCGATTGAAGACGCGGTTGGGGTGCGCATCACCGAATTACCGATCACGCCCGAACGCGTGCTCGCGGCGCTTGATGCCAAGCGTTAGGTATCGTCGAACAGACGCGGATCATACTTCGAACGTGCCAGCACGGTTTCGGATCGCGCGCAGCACACTGAAGGCGGTCAGGCTCGAAGTTCGTGGATTATCGGGCAGCGGCTTGCCGTTGATCTCGATGGTGAAAGAGCCGAACGCACCTTCTGCTTCGATGCGGTGGTGGTTGCCTTGCGCGCCGGGATCGGCCACTAGGCGAACTTGCGTCTTTTCGAACCCCACGCCTGCGAGCGCTACCGTAGCGGCGACGTTGGCGTTCTTGGGGTAGAGCCGAGCGGCTTCGCCCGCTGTGCCTGAGAATAGTTCGGTCGGCTGGCTGAGATTGTCGAGATCGACGAGGGATTCGCCCGGAGAACCCTTCCAGGCGCCCGGCGTTTTGCGCCCGGTATAACGGACCGAGGTCAAGCCGCCTTGCTTGGCAGCGGCGAGCGCGTCGATGGCGCCGACAGCGCCAGGCAAGATAGTCATCGTGGCGCCGCTCGCTTCGGCCGCGGCACCCAGTTTGTCGTATAGCGCGCGGTCGGCCAACGCGCCAACTGAGACAATCAGCAGATCGAGCCCGTGTTCTAGAGCTGCAATTCCATGCTCGCTCAGCCCCTCATGGCCGGCGCATTCGACCACAAACGCCGGCAGAGGCTCAGGCAAGTCGGCAATACTGCCGACGACTTCGAAGCGTCCGCCGACTTCCGCTGTGGTTTCGGCGATCCGGTGAGGGCGCACCACGACTGCCGCGGCGCGGACCGCCCTGTCCGGCGCCAGATTTTGCAAAACGTAGCGGGCGATCGCGCCGTGGCCGATCAGGGCGAAGCGCATCAGGACCGCTCGCGAACCAGTGGGCCGGCAAAGGGTTCGGCGAAGGGGCCAATCGCGTCCATGTCAATTTCGATCAGGGCAGGCCCTTCACGCGCGAGAGCAGCGTCGAACGCAACCCCGAAACCGGCGATGCTCTCAACTCTACTGTGCGCCAGCCCGAGCGCACAGGCGAGTTGGGCGAAGTCGGGCGTCGTAAGATCAACGTAGTTGCGCCGGCCGCCATAGTGGGCGTCCTGGATATTGCGAATAACACCGTATCCTTTGTCATTCATCAACAGGATCACGATATCGGCGCGCTCCTGGACCAAGGTCGCCAACTCCCCCAGATTGACCGCCAATCCGCCATCACCAATCAACGCCACGGTCTTGCTGCCGGGCGCGGCGCAGGATGCGCCAATCGCCATTGCCAGTCCCTGACCAATGCCACCGCCGAGCGCATGGACACCTTGCTGCGGCGTACTCAACTCGATAAGGCGATTGCCCCAGGTGCTGTTCGAAAGCGTCACGTCGCGAACGAAGGGGACGTTCTTGGGAATCGCCGTCTGGAGTTGATCGACCAACTCGGCATAGGGGCCGAGCGCCGCCATCAAGCCGGTGACGGCGGCAGTCCGTGCGGCGCGCAAATCACTGGCGTAAGACGGATCCAGTGACAACCGATCGGGCAATCGGCCGGCGAGCTCGGAAAGTACGCAATCGGCATCAGCGCAAATAAATCGTTGGTTTGGATAGGAGCGCCCGTCCACCGCTGCGTCGACGTCGATCCGGATCAGATTACCCGGTAGGCCAAGCGTGTATTTTAGCGTCTCATTTCCGCGCAGGCGCGAGCCCACAACTACCATCAGATCGACGGATTGATAGAATGCCTCGACTGGCGGTGCGTTGTTGAAGGCGCCGAGGCTCAACGGGTGCCCCTCGGGTACGATACCACGTCCGTTGACGCTGGTGACGACGCCGATGCCTTTTTCAACGAGACGCATTGCAGCTTCACTAGCTGCCCGCGCCCCGCCGCCAAGCCACAAGAGCGGGCGTTTGCTTTCTATAAGCGCTTCGACGAGCGCATCTCTATCCACTGGGTGTGGCATCGCGGGGCACTCGATCAATGGTGCTGAAAATGCAGAGGGTAAGTCGATCCTAGCGCTTTGAACGTCGATTGGGATCTCGACGCTGACCGGCCCCATCGGAGCGGTGAGGGCGGTTTGCACCGCCGTGGTCAGAACTTCCAGCACTTCGCCGGCGCGCGAGGCCCGAAAGAAGGATTTGGAGATTGCCTTCAACATGCCCGGTTGGTCGGGCGCCTCGTGTATGTAGGCTTGGCCTTTGTCGAGGTAGGATGTCTCGATCTGGCCGGTCAGGTGGAGGACCGGCGAGCCCGCGACCATCGCCTCGATCAAGCTGCCGGCAGCGTTGCCCGCGGCGACACCGGTCGATGTGATGCCGAGCCCGAGGCCACCCGATACCCGCGCATAGGCGTCGGCCATGTTGAGCGCGCCAGCCTCGCCGCGCGCCGGGATGAAACGAATACGGCCCCGTCGGGCGATCGCATCAAGAATTGGCAGGTTGTGAATCGAGATAACGCCGAAGGCCGTTGTTAGGCCGCAACCTTCGAGAAAAGCCGCGATAAGATCGCCGACGCACACTTCCCCGGATGCAATCGTGGCCTTTGCCGGCTGCTCGTTCATGGGTTTAGGTCCCGCCCTTCAACCCTTGTAGCCGGGGTCGGGAACCCCCGCCATGAATTTGCGTATTTCAGGCGAGGGCGGACCTGCCGTGCCCCATCGGTCTGTTAAGTGGGGCACACGTTTCCAAATCTGAGGCTCATGTGTTGCCTCGTCGATCTGCGAGATTTCTGTGGTGTATTCGACGACAAAGCTGTTGGGGTCGGTGAAGTAGGCGAAGACGTTGTTGCCGGGGCCGTGCCGACCGACGCCCCAGCGCACCGGAACGTTCATTCGTTTCAGGCGGCCGATACCGCACATTTCGTCGTCGATGGTTGGCAATTCGTATGCCACGTGGTTGACCGAAGCATGTTCGGCGCGGTTGAACGAGATTGCGTGGTGATCGGAATTGCAGCGAATGAAGACCATCTGGTTTTCCGACCAATCGCTGATCCGAAAGCCGAGCAAGTTTTCGTAGAACCCTAAACAAGTTTCAAGTTGCGGGGTGTTGAGCACGACATGGGTAATCTTGCGCGGGACATCGGGCCGGTCGGGTGCGAAGGGATAGCGATCGACAGAGGCCGAAATTCGCAAGACCCGGTTATCGGGATCTATCGTCTCGAAGCCTACGCCTCCGCCCGGCGTGTCCAGCTTAGCAATCCCCGATACGATCGTCGCCCCGCCTTTCTTCAGCTTGTCGTGTAGCGCCGCCAAACCCGCTTGGTCCTGGACCGCAAAATTCAGATAGACCAGCCCTTGCGCCTCGCGGTCATGGAGTGAGAGTATGTGGTGCTCGGGGCCGCTAGCCCGAAAATAGGCCGCTCCTTTTTCTTCATGGACTTGCTCCAGTCCCCAGGCGTCGGTGTAAAAATCGGCCGTCTTGTTTGCCTTTGGGGCGCCCATCGCTATACCCCTTAAGCGGCTGATTCTAGGCTCGCGCATCGTCATACCACTCCCCGAAAGGTCTCACGCCGAACGACGCTCGCCCCGATGGCCGAGCCATTTGGAGATGGTGGCGGATGCCTCCATGACAGCATCCTTGATCGAGGTCTCCAGCTCGTCACCGCGCAATGTGGATTCAGGCGTCGTGATGTTAATTGCGCCGGCGACAATGCCGCCAGCGTCGAATACCGGCGCCGCCAAGCTGGCGACCCCGCGCTCGAAATTCGAGCGGCTAATGACGCAGCCGCGCGTGGCGTCCTTAGTCAGTTGCTGGATGAGCTCATCGACGCTGGTAGCCGTCACCGCGCTGAACCGTTTGAGCTCGGCGCCTTCAAATCGTGCTCGCACATCCGCCGGTGATAGCTGGGAGAGGATCGCGCGGCCCATCGTGGTCGCGTGCGCGGGCAACCGCGAGCCGACCTGAATACGACTGGTCAGCGACTTTTTGTCAGCGTAGCGCGCGACATAGACGATCTCGACGCCATCGAGCACGGCGAGGTGGGCCGAGCAGTCGGTACGGTCGCGCAGGGCTTCGAGGTGTGGGCGCGCGGACTCGGCCAATTCCAGCGACGAAAGATAGCCGAAGCCCAAACCAAGGACGCGGTTTCCAAGCCTGTATCTTTTGGTCGCATCATCGCGGACGAGGTATCCGAGTTCGGTCAGTGTATAGGCAATGCGGAATGTCGATGACCGCGAGGCACCGAGAACACGGCTTAAATCCGCCAGCGACAGTGACGATTGCTCGCCACTGAATGCCTCGAGCAGCGATAGCCCTCGGACCAGGCCCGGAACCATGTAGCGCTCGTCGCCCGTATATTGAGGATCGTTCATGTCGATCCGCTTCCGTGCTGGCTGAGGAAATCACCGACCATGGTATTAAACGCGTCTGGCGCTTCGACGTATGGCAGGTGACCGACCCCATCGAGCAATTCAAACCGGCCGTTGGCTAAAAATTTTGCCACCCGGCGTCCGCCTTCGGGTGGGGTCACAACATCCTCGCTACCGGTGAGCACCAACACTGGCGCATCGCAATCCACCAGTTCGGCGATCAGATTGCCGTTCGCCAGCGCGTGAGCGGCTTGGGAATAGCCGCGCGGGCGCACCTTCGCCATGATGTCGCGAACCTTCGCCAAAACTTGTTCCGAGGTTCCCGGCGCCACTACGCGCGGCGCGCGTTTACGTGCCATCGCTTCGGGGCCCAACTCGTTGACTCCTTCGAGGCGCGCGGCGAGTGCGGAAGCGCGCACCTGTGCGTCTGCCTCGGCATGACCGATCGCGGGATCGGACAGCACCATCGAGAGCACTCTGCTTAGATGGATTTTGGCGAAGGCCCCGGCGAAGAGCGAGCCGAGCGAATTGCCAACCAAGTGCGACGCTTCAATCTCCAGTGCCGACAGCAGCCCGGCGAGCGCCTCGGCGTAATCGCCGGCAGCCGGAGCCTCGGGCTTTAACTCATCCGACCCGCCATAGCCGGGCGCGTCCCAGGCGATCGCCCGATAGTTCGGTGCGAAGTGGTCGAGCTGCGCCTCCCATCCTTGCGATCCCGAACCTATTCCGTGAAGGAATACAATCGCGGGCCCGCTTCCGGCCTCGCGCCAGGCTAATCTCATGCCCTTCACCGATTTGATATGAAGCTGGTATTCAGACATCGATCCCGGCCGCTAGTTGAAAACGAAGCCGCCATTGACTGGCAACAATTGTCCAGAGACGAAAGCCGCTCCGTCGGATAGCAGGAAGAGCACCGAGCCCACGACGTCGTCGGCTTCTTGGGCGCGCGGCAAGGCGCGGCCTTCGACGTAGTGGGCGTGACGTTCGGCGGGCACGTATTCGGTCGCCTCGCCCAAAGTCAGTCCGGGCGCGACAGTGTTGACCACAATGCCGTCCGGCCCCATTTCGCGCGCCAGCGAGCGGGTCATGGCGATGACCGCGCCCTTGCTGGCGACGTAATGAAGTAGATCGGGCGCTCCCCACAGTGCGGTGTCGGAGGCAATGTTGACGACGCGGGCGCCGGAGACGCCCTTTCGCAGGAGCGGCGCACATGCCCGGACCGTGAGCCAGGTGCCGCGCACGTTGACCTGCATGACCCGCTCCCAGGTCTCGATATCGATATCCTCGAAGCCCTTGCCGCCGATCCCCGTGGCGATCGCTCCATTATTGACTAGCCCGTCGAGGCGGCCATAGCGCTCACCGATGACCGCCGCCATCTTCCCGATGCTCGCCGGATCGCCGAGATCCAAGGCGACGAAAGGGGCATCGAAACCCGCGTCGCTCAGAGATTTTGAGGCATCACGGCCCCAGTCCTCGTTGATCTCGGCAACGATAACGGCTTGTGCGCCGGCTTCGGCGCAGGCCACTGCAAAGGCGCGGCCGAGCCCGCGCCCCGCGCCGGTTACCAAGATCACTTTGCCCTGAAGCTGGCCCAATTTTTCTTTCCCTACTTACTCGGTCGCTTGATTTTGGCCAGCGGATGGTCGGCGGGATAAGTTGGGATCTGTGGATTTGGTGTGCCCAGCATGACGCACATCAGCGCCTCTTCCTGGCCAATGTTGAGCAAGCCGCGATAGACACCCGGCGGGACAGATATCAGGTCTCGCTCAGTGAGTTCGGCCTCGCAAGTTTCGCCCTCGTGCTCGAGGAACAGACGGACCGTACCGCGGAGCATGAAGAATACTTCCTCGACGTCCTTGTGGACGTGCATCGGACCCTCGCAACCCGCCGGTAGGACCATTGTTGAAAAAGTAAAATGTTCAGATAGCACGGTGTTGGCGTCGCTCGATATTCCTGTGCCTCCGGCACCCATGTAGCGCATCTGCGCGCGCCGGTACTTGGGATCGAAATCGGCCTGGAACTTCAACGCGTCCCAGTCGTAAGTGCGGGTCCGGTACCGCGCGATCCGGCTTTCAATCCAGTCGCCAAAATCGCCATTTCGGGGTATGGCGATATTTTCTTTCTCAACCGAAGCCGTGTCTGCGCTCATTGTTGAGTCTCCTTGAGATGTTTTGTCACCGCCCGCGGGATGCCCGGCGCGCCTTGGCCGGCGGCGGCGAGGGCTTCGATCTGCGCCTTAGCTTCCTCTTCAAGAATGCGCCTCACCCGGGCCAGGCCGGTATCGTGCTGGTAAAGATACTCGTGGCGGCGCGCGTCAGCGGCCATGGTCTCCAAGACTAGCCGGTCTTGTTCGAGCACCACCCAGTGGAGCCCCTCGAGCCGGTTCTTGTACATGAATCGCCAGACATCGCGCTGCCAGCCCGATACCCGGCGGTTGCGCCAGAAATAGACTTGGCAGGTTCGCTCGTCGATTGGTGTGATGCAGCCCAAAATGCCAAATGGCCCTCCGGGGCCGGCCGCCTTGCGATAAGGAATGTCCAAGCGCAGCCAGTGGCAGCCGGTGTTGCCGAATTCAACCCAATCGAAATTAACGCCGCTCTGGCCAATTTTTTCGAACACGAGGCCGGTATCGGTCTTTGAAATTCGCATTTTGGCCTGTTTGTCGCCTTCGGCCATCGAATGCGATGAGGCGTGCAGGTAGGCGCCGTGCATCGGGTCCATGACATTGTCGATTGCGTAGCGGTAATTGCACCGCCAGATCGCCGTACACAGCATGGTCCCGTATTCCTCCTCGTCCGCCAGCTCGCGGGGAGGATCCATCTCAACCGGTTCGGGGTGCAGATCGTCACCGAAATAGGCGAACACCGCGCCCCTGATCTCGCGGCAGGTATAGGACTTGACGGCGCTGGTACCGACCATTGGGCAATTGTCGACGGCGGGCACATCCTTGACCCGACCGTCGCCGCCGACTTCGACGCCGTGATAGCGGCAGGCTAATCTGTCACCCAGGTTCCAGCCCAACGAGAGGCGCGCGCCCCGGTGGGGGCAGCGATCTTCCAATGCATGGACCTGGCCGTCTGCACCACGCCAGACAACGATTTTTTCGCTGAGCCGGGTGATCCCGATCGGCTTCTTACTGACCGCCCAGCTGGGCGAAATCGGGTACCACAGATTGCGCAGTCCGCCATTCAGCAGTCGTTCGATGGCACCCTTCACTTTGGCGTTGCTTGGCGCACCCATAGATACCTCACGCATATTCCTGTCCGCTCATCACGGCGTGCTCATGTGCCCAAAATCGCGCTTGGGCATGTAATGCAGAACTCGCCGCTCGAGAAGGATTACGAGACAGTAGGCAATGACGCCGATCAGCGTCAGAAGAATGATGCAAACGAAGACCAGCGGCGTGTTCGCCTGGCCGCCGGCAGTGGCGAGCACGACGCCGAGGCCCTGGTTGCCGCCGGCAAACTCGCCGACGACGACGCCGATCACGGCGAGCGTCGAGCCGATCCTGAGGCCAGCGAAAAACGGCGGTAACGATGCCGGAAACTCGATCTTCCAGAAGATCTGGCGGCGATTTGCATCAAACGATCGGGCGAGGTTTATCAACGCCGGATCGACCGCGCGCACGGCCGACAATACGTTGACCATGATCGGGAAAAATACAATCAGGATTGCGACGAGGATGCGCGGATACAGAGTAAAACCGAACCACAGAACGAAAAGCGGCGCAAAAGCGACTTTCGGTGCGATCTGCAGGGCCAGAATATAGGGCGACATTACGAACTCGGCGGTTGGCGAGATGCCAAGAGCAAAGCCGATGAGTGCCCCGAGCAGAGCGCCGATAACGAACCCCGCCGCGACTTCAAGCGAAGTAACACCTATCTGGTAGAACATGCGCTCGGTCTCGAAGGCGCGGACGAATTCCACCGCCACCTCGGACACCGACGGCACGAAATAGTTGGGCAGCCCAACAGCCGCCGGCACCCACTCCCAGACCGCCAGAAAGGCGAGCAGGAAGCCGACGCTCATCCATACCTCGCGTCTTCGCAGCGCCGATGCAAACGAGGCCGGCCAGCCGGGGCTCTTCGACCCCGGCTGTGTCCGCGTCGTCGTAACCGAATCCTTCTGTGGCGAAGGGCTCACCTCGGCCCTATTCGACAAACTGGTTGGTATAGAGGTCCTTCACCGGGACTGTTTTCCGTATAAAACCTTGGCTCTTGTAAAAACTCTGCAACTTGGCGAGGCGCGCCTCGTCCATTCGCCCGACCACCTTCTGGCCCGGGTAGACGTATTTGTTGTAGAGCCCGAAGGTGCCGATAACGGCGCCCATTTTGTCTTTCCAGCGCGGCACCGCGGTTACGTAAGCGGCGGCGGCCTCTTTGGGATTGGCCATGATGTCCTTCATGCCTTTGAGCGTCGCCCGAACTAGCTTGCCAATCAGCTCCGGGCGTTCCTTGATCGTCTTGTCCGAAGCGAGGATCGCCTGGGCCATGCTCTGGAAGTGCTCGTCGGCGGGGAATACTTTTACTTTGACCTTGGCGCCGTAGGCGATGCCAAGCCAGTCCGGTACCGCGGCCATGGCTTGAGATTTCCCTGCGAGAAACAGCTTCCAAGTATTGACCGGACCGGCTGCTTGGATGTTGGCGTCACTCTTTTTCAGACCGACACTGGCCATCATGCCGAGGAGCGCGTAGTAGGTGGTGTCCTGGTAGGACATGGTGGTGATGGTCTTGCCCTTGAGATCGCCGATGCTGTTGATCCCCGAATTGGCATGGACGACCAACTGCATAAGCGAGCGGCCGCCGAGCACCGCCACCGCTTTCACCGGAATGCCGTTGGCGCGTACGATGATCGGCGTATCTCCTATGCCGCCGCCGATCACAGCGTTTCCGGCACCAACCTGCTTTGCCACATCGACGCCGCCGCGCGCGGTCTGGAAGGTGACATCCAGCCCAGCGTCCTTGTAGTAGCCCTTCGCCTTGGCAACCTGCCAGGGGCCAAACGCTATTAGAAACGACGGGGCCGGCAAAAGGTAAGTCACTTTTTCGGCCGCCGCCGCGACGGATACCGTCCCGCAAACACCAACAATTGCGATCGCACAGGCCGCGATGCCGGCGCTAATGTGTATTTTCAACGTCCTTTTGGTTGCAGTCATTTTCCTCTCCCTTGTTTCAAATCTTGCTATTGACATCGAAATAATTCCAACACGGTGCGTGCAAAATGGGCCAACTTCGCCGCCAAATCCGCCGGCCCTCAGGCAAGCGCCGCCTCCGGCTCTCCGACATGCAACAGCGACATGAGGTATGAAACGTATTCGCCGATGCGTTTGTGTTTACGCCGTATCAGCGGAACGTCCCGGTCGGGCAGATCGATCTCGATCTCCTCGACGATCCGCCCGGGGCGCGCGCTCATCACCAGGACCCGGTCGGAAAGAATGACCGACTCCACCAGATCGTGGGTAATGAACAGTGCCGTCTTGCCTTCCGCCGCCAATGTTTGAGCGAGATCACTCTGCAGGATCATCTTGGTCTGCGCGTCGAGCGCGGAGAACGGCTCGTCAAGCAACAGCACCGCCGGATCGACGGCCAATGTGCGCGCCAAGGCCGCCCGCTGACGCATTCCGCCCGATAGTTGGTGAGGATAGTGGCCGGAGAAACCATCGAGGTGAAACTTCGCCAGAAGCGCCGCAACGGTTGGTGAGCGCTGCTTTCCTTCGGCGCCGTGGATTTCGAGACCCAACGCGACATTCTCGGCGATCGTTCGCCATGGAAGCAGCAGATCCTTTTGCAGCATGAAAGCGACGTGCGGATTGGGCTTGGTCACGCGCTCGCCATCGACAAAAATTTCGCCTTCGCTTGCCCTGTCGAGACCCGATCCCATGTTCAGCAACGTGCTTTTGCCGCATCCGCTCGGCCCGATCAGCGAGACCACCTCGCCATCCTTGATCGATAGGGAAACCTCTTCCACCGCGGTAAGGAATGAAGGCTGGCTGGGCTTGGCGTTCTTGTTGGCGAAACGCTTGGTGACACCAAGGAACTCAAGCCGAGGGAGCGCGACGTTGCCGGTTGCGTTCCTCATCTCTTTAGATTTCGTCGCCGGCGAGGCGCTTCATCTCAGCCTTGAACGACGCCTCGGTCCAGGCTTTGCCATCAGGTTTCTTGGGACCTTCGTCATTGAGCCGGTGGACAATTTGATCGAGCGTGTAGATTTCCTCCGAGAACATTGATTCCAGAGCGTC
>JAPULJ010000249.1 GCA_027295145.1 Alphaproteobacteria bacterium
CCCTTGATGCGATTGGTTGCGGCGCTTGCGTCGGCCCGCCGCGGGCGCCGATCTGTTCAACAAGGTGCGAACTATAGGAAGACCGTACACTAGTTGAGCCCGATGGTGGTTTCAAGCGTTCGCGGCGCGAGGCCTGGGCCGGTGCGCGTGGCCTCGCTATTCGCTCTCGAGTCCCATTTTCCTTAGGATCGCATGATAACGCGGATCCGGCGAAAGCACTTCATAGAGCTCCGGCACGCGGATAAAAATGGCCCCGAAATCGCGTTGCTGGTACGCCTGCTCGAGTGCGGCGACGGCATTGTCGATGTCGCCCATGCCCGTATAGGCCCAGGCGAAGGCCATGGGGGCAATCTCCTTGGTCTCGGCCACCGCCTTCATCTTCTCGACGACCTTCTTGGCTTCGTCCAGCCGGTTGGTCACCCCATACGCCCAGGCCAAGTAGCCCAGCAGATAATGGTTCTTAGGGGCAACCGCAATGCCGAGTTGGATTTCGGCGATGCCCGCATCGTGCTGGCCCTTGAAGATCAGGCTGTGCCCGATGCCGATGTAGTTCCATGGGTCATCCGGCGCCATTGTCTTACTTCGCTGAAAGTTCGCGATCGCCTGGTCGGGTTCCTTACGGATGTGCCGAACCCACCCTGCGGAATGCCAGTTTTCCCGCGACAATGGGTCAAGCTCCAAGGCGCGCGTGATCTCGGCCAGCGCGTCCTCGTCCCGTCGCATGGCGGACACGAGAAAGAAATGGGCATACTGTCTGTGGGCGTTGGCGAAGCTGGGATCGAGCGCAATCGCTTGCTGGTAAGCCCGTTCCGCGCCCTCCCAGTCCCACGTGCCCGTATTTTTCGCTCTGGCGAGGGCGAGATGTGCGGTGGCGAGCGAGTCGTCGAGGGCCAGCGCCCGCTCGGCCGCTTCTATTGCTTGTCGGTATGCCTCCTGTGCGGGAATATCGACATACCAATACAGATAGGTCCACATCTGGGCCAAGGCAGCATGAGCCTCGGCATACTCGGGATCGAGCGACACGACTTTCTTGAGCAATTCGATTGCGGCCGGAATATCCCCCTTGTTACGAAGGTAGACCGCTTCGAGATAAACTTCAAAAGCCTCGACATTCGTCGTGCCGGGCCTCGCGATTCTCCGTTGATCCTGATCGGTCAGGGTAATCCGCAGGGCTTGCGCCACTTGCTCCGCCACATCGCTCTGGATGCGGAATATGTTCTCCAATTTGCGATCATAGTCCTCGGACCAGAGATGCGCTTCGCTGGCCACATCAATCAGCTGCGCCGTGATTCGAAGCTGGTCGCCGGCCTTGCGGACGCTGCCCTCGAGAATTGTGCCAACCTTGAGCTCGTGGCCGATCTCGGCGATACCCTTGTCGGTGCCCTTGTACTTCATGATCGAGGTCCGGGCGATGACCCTCAGCTCACGGATCTTCGAGAGGCGGCTGATCAGCTCTTCGGTAAGACCGTCCGAGAAATACTCGTCCTTCGGATCCAGGCTCACATTGACAAACGGCAGGATCGCAATGCGCCGCGTGTCCGGTGCGGTGGATTGCGCCGTGGTTTCGGGTGGCTCAGCGCCGAAGCGCCAGGACCAGAGCCCAACGCCCCCTGCCAGCAAGACAACCACCCCGGCGGCAGCCAAAGCGACCCGGACGACGATGCGACGTCGGGAGGCCGAAGCCCGCGCCAGCGGGGTCGTCAAGGTAGCGGCACTCTCGTCGATCTGCACACGATAGACGGAAACCGGCTCTGGGATGTTCTTGACCTCCTGCGGGCCCATGTCCTCGAAGCCGAGCGACAGCTTTCGCTTGACCTGCTCGAACACGTTGCCCGAGACGCAGATGCCGCCGGGTTCCGCGAGACCCTCGAGGCGCGCCGCCACGTTGACGCCGTCGCCGAACAGGTCATCACCATCGACCATCACATCGCCGATGTTGATCCCGATGCGGAACCGGATCCGACGGTCATCGGTGAGTTCCGCGTTGCGCACCGCGAGATCTTCCTGAATGGAAATGGCGCACCGGACCGCCTCGACCGCGCTTCCGAACTCGGCCAGCACGCTGTCGCCGGCACTACCGACCAGCCGGCCTTGGTGCCGGCCAAGAAGACCGTCGATGACCTCTCGATAGATTTTGAAGGTCCTTAGGGTAGCCTCTTCGTCGGCGGCCATCAGCCGACTGTAGCCCTCGACGTCGGCGGCGAGGATCGTGGTCAGCTTGCGCGTGATTTTCTCTTCCGCCACGTCTTCCTCCTAGACCAAACGCGGCATCGCCCAAGGCTACTGCATTTGCTGGTGGTAAGCAATTCAGGTTGAGTGCGCTGAGGCTAGCCAACATGGCGGGGGTACGAGAATGTCTGGTTATTATTGGTACACCTCAACGCGGTACACCTCATCGCGCGCGATGTCTCCTGTGGGTCAATAGCCGCCATATGCTAGTCACGATCCGTTACCTATCAGTGCGTGTAGATCGTGCTAGCTCGGCTTAGCTGTGAAGAAACCCGGCCAAGGCGGCTCAAAGCCACAACAGGACTC
>JAPULJ010000025.1 GCA_027295145.1 Alphaproteobacteria bacterium
CTAAGCTTTCATCACGATTGGCAACATTGGTGTTGAACGAGCATCCCGACAAAAACCCGTCGACGCCTTATCGATTTGACGCTAATCCTGCTGTTGTTTTGTGCTAAGAGTGTTGCTTAAGATGATTCCACCCATGGTGGCCCTAGGATCGAGACCATGACGAAATCCAGCGGCGGCGATTCGAAAAACACCCTGTACTGCTCGTTCTGCGGAAAGAGTCAGCACGAGGTGCGCAAATTGATCGCCGGCCCCACTGTCTTCATCTGCGACGAATGCGTCGAGCTGTGCATGGATATCATCCGTGAAGAGCATAAGAACACGCTCATCAAAACCCGCGACGGGGTGCCCACGCCGGCCGACATCTGTCAGGTTCTCGACGATTATGTCATCGGCCAGACCCACGCCAAGCGTGTCCTCTCGGTCGCTGTCCATAATCACTACAAACGCCTCGCCCACGGCACCAAGTCGAACGGCGTCGAGCTTGCCAAGTCAAACATCTTGTTGGTCGGACCAACCGGCTGCGGCAAGACTTTGCTCGCTCAGACCCTTGCCCGCATCATCGACGTGCCGTTCACTATGGCTGATGCGACGACGCTGACCGAAGCTGGGTATGTTGGCGAGGACGTCGAGAACATTATCCTCAAGCTGCTGCAATCAGCCGACTACAATGTCGAGCGGGCACAGCGCGGCATCGTCTATATCGACGAGGTCGACAAGATCAGCCGTAAGTCCGACAACCCCTCAATCACCCGTGACGTATCGGGCGAGGGCGTCCAGCAAGCGCTGCTCAAGATCATGGAAGGCACGATCGCCAGCGTCCCCCCGCAAGGCGGCCGCAAGCACCCGCAACAGGAATTCCTACAGGTCGACACCACTAACATCTTGTTCATCTGCGGCGGCGCCTTCTCGGGCCTCGAGAAGATCATTTCAAGCCGCGGCCAGGGCATCTCGATCGGCTTCGGTGCCGACGTGCGCAGCCCCGACGACCGCAATACCGGCGAAGTGTTGCAGGATGTCGAGCCGGAGGATCTTTTGAAGTTTGGCCTGATCCCTGAGTTCATCGGTCGCTTGCCGGTGATCGCCACCCTTACCGATCTCGACGAGAAAGCGCTCATCCAGATCCTGACCGAGCCCAAGAACGCGCTGGTCAAGCAGTACCAGCGGCTGTTCGAAATGGAAGGGGTGCAACTCTCCTTCACCGACGATGCGTTGTCGGCGGTGGCCAAGAAAGCAGTCTTGCGCAAGACCGGCGCACGGGGCCTGCGCTCGATCATGGAGGCCATATTGCTCGAATCGATGTTCGAGCTGCCGAGCATGGATTCGGTCGAAGAGATCGCGATCAGCGCCGAGGTCGTCGATGGCGGGGCGCAGCCCTTGCAGATCTACGCCGACCGCCGCGACGACGTGGGGACAAGCGCCTGATTGCTGCCTTGCCTGGAACGCAGTGGGCGGGGCCATCTTGACCGACCGTTCGGCCAACGCCACCTGTAGAGACGATCAAAACAACCTCCGGCGTCCAAATGATCGCGCCGAGGGACAACAAAGGCGAGGGTCCATCGATGTTTGAACTACAGCGCGGCAGTCTCTATCCGGTTTTGCCGTTGCGCGACATCGTCGTCTTCCCCCATATGATCGTGCCGCTGTTCGTCGGCCGCGACAAATCAGTGCGGGCGCTCGAGGACGTCATGCAGGACGACAAGCAGATCCTGCTGGTGGCCCAGAAAAACGCGGCCCAGGATGATCCCACCGTCGGCGATATATACTCAGTTGGAACCATCGGCACGGTGCTGCAGTTGCTCAAGCTGCCCGACGGCACGGTGAAAGTTTTGGTTGAGGGCGGCCAACGCACCCGCATCACCCGCTACGTCGACAACAAGGATTTCTTCCAGGCCTACGCCGAGATCGTCGAGGAGAAGCCGGGCGACCCTAAGGAAGTTGAGGCCCTGTCGCGCACCGTGGTCTCGCAGTTTGAGCAATATATCAAGCTCAACCGCAAGATCCCGCCCGAGGTCCTGGTCTCGATCAACCAGATCGACGAGCCGGCGAAGCTCGCCGACACCGTGGCCTCGCACCTTTCGCTCAAAATTCCGGAGAAGCAGGAGCTGCTCGAATTCGCCGTCGTCTCCGAACGGCTGGAGAAGATCTACGCCCATATGGAGTCCGAAATCGGCGTCCTGCAAGTCGAGAAACGCATCCGCGGCCGGGTCAAGCGCCAAATGGAAAAGACCCAGCGCGAGTATTATCTGAACGAACAACTCAAGGCGATCCAAAAGGAACTCGGCGAGACCGAGGACGGCCGCGACGAAATCGCCGAGATCGAGGCGCGCGTCAAGAAGACCAAGCTGAGCAAGGAAGCCCGCGAAAAAGCGACTTCCGAGATCAAGAAGCTACGCTCCATGAGCCCGATGTCGGCTGAGGCGACGGTGGTGCGAAACTACCTCGATTGGATGCTGTCGATACCGTGGCAGAAGCGCACCCGGCTCAAACAGAACATCAAGGCCTCCGAGGAGATTCTCGACAACGATCATTACGGTCTTGAGAAGGTCAAGGAACGGATTCTCGAATATCTCGCCGTCCAGATCCGGGTGAAAAAAATCAAGGGACCGATCCTGTGCTTGGTCGGCCCTCCCGGCGTGGGCAAGACTTCGCTTGGCAAGTCGATTGCCCGGGCGACGGGGCGGAACTACGTGCGCATGAGCCTTGGCGGAGTGCGCGACGAAGCCGAGATTCGCGGCCATCGCCGGACCTATATCGGCTCGATGCCGGGAAAGGTCATCCAGAGCATGAAGAAGGCGAAGTCATCGAACCCACTGTTCCTGTTCGATGAGGTCGACAAGATCGGCGCCGACTGGCGCGGCGATCCATCCTCGGCCCTGCTCGAAGTGCTCGACCCCGAGCAAAACTCCACCTTTGCCGATCATTATCTGGAGGTCGATTACGATCTTTCTGACGTAATGTTCGTGACCACCGCCAACACCCTGCGCATGCCGCAGCCGCTGATGGACCGGATGGAGATCATCCGCATCCCTGGCTACACCGAGGACGAAAAGCTCGAGATCGCCAAACGCCACCTCATTCCCAAGCAGATCAAGACGCACGGGCTCAAGGAAAACGAGTGGTCGATCTCCGACGGCGGCATTCGAGACATCATCCGCTATTATACGCGCGAGGCCGGGGTGCGGAATCTCGAACGCGAAATCGCCAGCCTGAGCCGCAAGGCGATCAAGGAGATCATCAGCGGCGTGCGCAAGCGGATCAGTGTCACCGCGCGAAACCTCGGCAAATATCTCGGCGTCCGCCGCTTCCGCTACGGCGAGGTCGAAGAGTACGACTTGATCGGTGTGACCACCGGGCTAGCCTGGACCGAAGTCGGCGGCGAGCTGCTGACCATCGAGGCGCTCACCCTTCCCGGCAAGGGCCGGGTCACCGCCACTGGCAAACTCGGCGATGTGATGAAGGAATCGGTCCAGGCGGCTGAGAGTTTCGTCAAAGCCCGCGCGGCGACCTACGGCATCCGTCCGACGGTGTTCTCCAAGACCGACATCCACGTGCACGTGCCCGAGGGTGCGACCCCCAAGGACGGCCCCTCGGCCGGCGTCGCCATGATCACCTCCATCGTTTCGGTGCTCACCGGCATTGCCGTGCGCAAAGATCTGGCCATGACCGGTGAGATTACGCTGCGCGGCCGGGTGCTGCCGATCGGCGGATTGAAAGAGAAGCTTCTCGCCGCCCTGCGCGGCAACCTCAAGACCGTACTTATCCCCATGGACAACGAAAAAGACCTCGCCGAGATCCCCGAGAACGTGAAAAAGGGGCTCGAAATTGTGCCGTTGAGCACGGTAGACGAGGTTCTCGAGCACGCGCTCATCGCCCGCCTGGTGTCGATCGAGTGGAGCGGGGACGAGGACGCGGCCCAGGCCGTGGCCAAGGTCGAGGTCGAGGGCGATGTCGGTGGCGGCGTCATAAAGCACTGAACCAGCAACGCTTTTTCCGCGAATAACCGGGGATCGACGGCCTGCGCCGGGCTGCGGGGTGAATATACATTCCGCTGTGCCTTGCCCGGCAACGGCCTTGAGACGCTGCAGGCCTTACTCCCCAATAGGCGGGCACGGATTGTTACAACCCGGTTTGCATAAAAAAAGCCCGAATTTCCGCCATTTCGTTTGACCTTGGCGCGGAGCAACCCTTAGTATGCGCGCCGTTGGGGCTAAAATCCCACCACCGCTTGAAACATCCTTTTGTCTTTCGGGGGAGAACCTGACCAGTGAACAAAAATGATCTTTCCGCTGTTGTTGCCAACAAAACTGGGTTGTCAAAAGGGGACGCCGCAAAGGCTGTAGATGCGATGCTCGACGGAGTCGTCGAATCGCTCCAGAAAGGCGAAGAGATTCGCCTCGTTGGCTTCGGCACCTTCTCTGCCTATCATCGTGCCACTTCTCAAGGCCGCAATCCGCGCACCGGCCAAGCCATTACAATTCCGGCCGCCATGGTGCCCAAATTCAAAGCCGGCAAGGCGCTGAAAGAAGCGCTCAACTAGAGCCATCAGTCATTCGCGCCCGTCAGGCGCGTTGCAATATCAAGGAGGCCGGCGGCTTGAAACAGGCGCCGGCCTTCGCACGTTCGAGAGATTTTGTTTGCAACCGGTCAAATATACCCGGTTGTCGTTTCCTGGAGGCGCCGAAAGGTCCCTCGTATTTGATAGTGGGCGCGAGTTAGGCTCGCGCCATCAGGCGTAGGGTGCTCCTGAGCTTGCCGAAGGGCGCGCTGTCCAGAAACCAGTGGGTTAAGCTCGCCGGATTTTGCGTGGATTCGGCAACGGGTCACGGCGCCCGGAGTGCGTATTGCAAAGCCCGACGCGCGCACTATCTTTTGCCCCAGCACGAAATCCTGCCAA
>JAPULJ010000250.1 GCA_027295145.1 Alphaproteobacteria bacterium
CCTCGGCCATCAGCCTTTGGTAGTTGCGCAGCACGTCGCCGTCGACACGATAGAAGGTTGGCCCGCCGAAGACCTCTCTGACCGGTTGGAGTCGGTACTCGAACGACGTGACGACGCCAAAATTGCCGCCGCCCCCGCGGATCGCCCAGAAGAGATCCGCATTGCGTTCCTGATCACAAGTGACGAACGCGCCGTCAGCCGTCACCACGTCCGCCGAGATCAGATTGTCGCAGGACAGGCCGTAGGCGCGGCTCAAATAGCCCATGCCGCCGCCGAGCGTGAGGCCGGCGATGCCTGTGGTTGAGACGATGCCACCGGTGGTCGCTAGGCCGAAGCCATGAGTCGCGTGGTTGAAGTCGCCCCAGGTGCAGCCTCCTTCAGCGCGGACCGTCCGACTCTCAGGATCGACGCGAATACCCTTCATACGTCCAAGGTCGATGACCAAACCATCATCACAGGTTCCAAAGCCGGGAACACTGTGAGCACCACCACGTATCGACAGCAGAACGTCATGCTTGCCACCGAATTTCACAGCCGCCATCACGTCCGCTGCATCCGCAGCTTGGACAATGAGGGCCGGGCGTCGATCGTGCATGGCGTTGTAAACTGTTCTCGCCTCGTCGTAGTCGTCATCATTGGGTTGGACTACCGCTCCGTGGAGTAGCGTCTCGAACTGCTCGAATTCTTCTGTTGAAAGATCGACTTCGTCGCCTTGTCGGTTCTTGAGACGCTGTGCTGACATATCTGCTTCCTCCCTGCAGTTGGTTTACCGATAAAGCTATCACATAGAGCACTCGACGACGATTCCGGTACAGTGCTCCAATGTCCGCTTTTGGCTATTAACGGACATTTTCCCGCTTAGTGATTTACGTCCGCTTTACCCCCGAAAGCGGACATTCTGAGGGTAGTCGCGAAATGTCTGCTTATGACCCAAAGCAGACATCACCCAAGGTCCAGCTCGGTTGGTTTCCGTAACCTGCTTCTTTCGAACGTGCAGGTGATCGTCATTAAGCCGGAGATCCGATAGGCCTTCGCATCAGGTATGGAAAAGCGGCTTATTTGGCAAACGGATAGAAAACTGCCGCATATTATCGTATGCCTGCATGCTAATCCGTTCAGGACACCGGGAAATTTACCGGGACGGGCGTTCCAATGCGCGGATCTTGGAGCATAAGGGGGTGGACCCCGGCATGGAGCGAAAGACGGTCGATATCGGGGAGACGACCCTGAGCATTCTGGACGCCGGGTCCGGCTCGCCCCTGGTATTCGTCCACGGTGCGGTGACCACTAGCGAGCTGTTCCGCGACGTGCTCGATTATTACGCCCCGCGCTACAGGGCGATTGCCGTCGATCTCCGCGGCTACGGCGACTCGGCCAAGCCTGGCCACGGGTATAATATCGATCAGTTCGCGAAAGACCTTGCGCGTTTGTTCGACGAATTGGATCTGCCACGTGCGGTTTTGCTGGGCGTCTCCATGGGTGGCTGGACCACGCAGCGATTTGCCCTCGACAGCGGCGAGCGCCTCAATGGCGTCGTATTGGCATCGACGAGCAACGGAGAGCTGACCGAAGAATTGCTCGACAATGACCCGCGGGAGAAGGTGCGAAATCTAGGCTGGCGCAAAGTGTCGGAAGGGTTGATCACCGGCGCGTTCCCGCCGGACGCGGACCCGGCAATCGTTAACGCCCTCTTGTCGCGGATCGAGACTTGGAACGAGCAGGTTATCACCGAGGTGTTGGACTCGATTATGGCGTTCGACACCTCGCGCGAATTGTCGGGCTTGAAGACGCCGACGCTGATCATGGTTGGGAGTGAGGATCATCAACTTCCGGTATCGCTCAGCGAAAACATGCACGGCGCGATCCCGGACTCACGGCTCGAGGTGTTCCAAGGTTCGGGCCATTTCATGATGCTCGAGGATCCCACCCGGTTTTATAGTATCCTCGACGGCTTCCTCGCAGAGATCGGACATTGACGAGGGAGCGGTGGACTTGGCGGCATCGGAACAGCCTGCAGCCTTTCCCTCCGCTGGCTTGGGACTATGGTCGGGAAACAACCGATTTCCGTACCCGAAAACCGAAGAGTAATTGACCGCAGCGCGCCCTGCCTTCAAGAGACGTTTTCAAAGAGGCTTTCCGTACGGATGATTCTGGAAGATTTTGGGTTTTTAACCCGCGTCCGAACGTCTGCTTATGGCTATGAGCGGACATCCAGCGCGGGTCTACTGAACGTCCGGTGTTGGCTCTAAAGCCGCCATCTGCGCCCCGCCGCCGACCCAACTCTCGTTAGAGAACACGACCTGGCCCGGAAATTGATGACCTCTCCATTGCCGCGATGGGAGCGCGCCGGGCCGGCGGCGTGGCGGGATCACAGATCGAGGGCGCGCTTGTAGAGTTCCAGCATCGCCTCCTGTTCGCGCCGGTCGGCCTGGTCGAGGCCCCTGAGGCGCACGATCTGGCGCAGGATCTTGGCGTTGAACCCGGTGCCCTTGGCTTCGGCGTACACCTCGCGGATGTCGGCGGTGATCGCCGCTTTCTCTTCCTCCAGACGTTCGATGCGCTCGACGAACGTGCGCAGGCGATCCGCCGCTATGCCGCCGATGTCC
>JAPULJ010000251.1 GCA_027295145.1 Alphaproteobacteria bacterium
CGCTCCAGCCGATCGGCGAGGTCCCGCTTGGCGATATGGGGCGCGCAACCAGGCCGGGACCGTCTCACGGAAATTGATCGAGCACTCGGACTTGCGCCCAACGACACTCAGATGCTCGCGGCGGCCGGCCATTTCCTTGCCCGTGTTCGCGCTGGTCGAGCGCGGTGGCGAAGTGCGGTCGTTTCATGTGGCTAACGTCAATTCAAAAACGCTGCGACCGATCCTCGTCAAGAACGCCAGCCGCAAGTCATACCTCATGACCGACGAAGCCGGGGTCTACGTCAAAACGGGTCGCGAGTTCGCCGGCCACGTCACCGTCAACCACAGCGCCGACGAATATGTGCGCGGCGATTTCTGGTACACGAATACCGTCGAGTCCTATTTCGCCCTTCTCAAGCGCGGCATGATGGGATCGTTCGATAACGTGAGCGAGGCCCATCTGTATCGCTATCTCGCCGAGTTCGATTTCAAACACAATCACCGCAAGATTTCCGACGGTGAGCAGGCCGAGGAACTGCTTCGCGGCGCGAAGGGCAAGCGACTCACCTATCAACAACCTCGTGAAGCCGCGAACGCCTAAGCAGTATGCCAGGGCATTTGTTCGCTGGCGACGTGCCAAGAACAAAAATTGAACATCCCTCTATCATTCTAACGCCGAATCGGCTTAAAAGATGACAGACGCCGTTGTAGCGGCGCCTGTCCATCAACGCTCGTCTTGAAAGGAACCCGAGCGATGACGAATCGCAATACCTATAAGTACCAAGTCCGCGTTGGGCGTAAAATCGTCCACGGAGGTATAACCAACGACCTTGAGCGTCGCGAACAGGAACACCAGCAGGAGTGGCCTAAAGCCAAACTCTCACAGGTCGGCCGCCGCACAACCGAAAAGGCCGCGCGTGAGTGGGAAAAGGACAAGGGCTATACCTGACTCATTGGCCCCGTCGCTATTCCAGCAAATCGTCTGGATCAGCGACGGGGCCACATTTGAACTGCCCGCCGACACACCGAGCGCACAGCCATAGCCAAGCATGTGCGGGCATTGCCAGAAATTCATAAATGCGCAATCGCAAGATCATTTTTGAGCACCGCGAGCGGCTTGTTTCTTGGGCTTTGCGCTTGACCGCTTACTCCTAGATGATTTCGGCCGCTCGCGCTTCGGGCGCGGCTGCGGGGGCATCCTGAGAAGCCCCAAAAGCAATTTGTCACGCTCTACGCCCTCTTGGGCGCTCTGCTTCCTAGATTCGCTCATGTCAACGCTCTGCACCGGAGGATCGCATGACCGAAAACGAAATTACCATGCTTGCCCCCAAGTTCAAAATTTCCCTCACCGCCAACCAAACTCTGGAGATTGGGCGCCTCAGCGTGATCTGGGGCCAAATTGATCACTTCCTGCTTGGTTCTATATCAATGTTGTTGACCAAGGACATGGCCGGCGCCGTGGCGCTGATGGGCGAAATGACAACTGGGCCGCTTGTGAACATGCTCAACAAATCCAGGCATCGGATTCAAGACGAAGAAATAAAGGATTTAACGAAAACATTTTGCGCCGATATGGGGCCGCTAATCAAAACCCGCAATCATATTATGCACGGAATATGGGGATGGTATTTGCCCGGAAAAAACCCCAAGAAAGCGAAACCTGGCTGCCTGCATGTCAGCAACCCCTATAACCCAGTGTTCCCCGAAAAAGTCACCGAGATTGCCAATAAGGCCGCAATACAGACACACGCTGTCAGCCTGATTTGGCACCACTTGGCGGGCGAGCCATTTCCCGACGGTCAGCCAAAATACTACTTCGGACAGCATTTACCGAGGCCACCGAAAGGCACGAAGCTAACACCTGTCGCACAACCTCCGAAGGGTCATCAAAGTTGATACTGTAGTCGAGCAGCCGGTCCACCCCAGCATCGATCATCTCAGGCGTAATCTCGACTTCGGAAAGTGCCGGCCTGCCGGCCATAATATCTACCTGTAGCTATATGGTACGTAAACCGGATAGTTCCCTGCCGGCTCCCGGCAAAGCGCGAACCAGGCCTAAAAGTGCTCAGATTAACGAACCCGTGGCCAACGCGCGCTCGATGATCAGCGCCGCGAACAGCACGAAGAGATAGACGATCGAAAAGCGGAACATGCGGCGCGCGGAGCGTCCATCCCGCTCGCGCAAGACCCGGACCGCAAGTAACAGAAAGCAGGTGCCCATGACCGCGGCGGCTACGCCGTAAACGATCCCGGCCATGCCCAGGGCCAGTGGCGCGAAGCTGAGAGGCACGAGCAGCGACGTATAGATTAGGATTTGGCGCCTAGTCTCGGCCTTGCCGGCGACCACTGGCAACATAGGCACGCCGGCTTTAGCGTAGTCGCCCGCCCGATACAGCGCGAGCGCCCAGAAGTGCGGCGGCGTCCACATGAAGATGATCAGGAACAGCACGATGGACTCGAGGCTAACCGTCCCGGTCACCGCGGCCCAGCCGATCATCGGTGGAAAGGCGCCCGCGGCGCCGCCGATTACGATGTTCTGCGGCGTGCGCCGTTTCAGCCAGATGGTGTAGACGAAGACGTAGAAGCCGATGGCAAGCGCGAGCAGCGCGGCGGCAGGCCAGTTGACCGCCACACCCATGACCATAATCGACAACAGGCTGAGTGTGACACCGAAGGCGAGCGCCTCTTCGGGAGCCACCCTCCCGTCCGGGATCGGCCGTTTGCGAGTTCGCTGCATCAACGCGTCGATATCGCGGTCGTACCACATATTGATCGCCCCGGCCGCCCCAGCGCCGACCGCGATGCACAACACAGCCACAGCAGCCAGCAACGGATGCAAGCTGCCGGGTGCCACGACTAGGCCGGCATAGCCCGTGAACACGACCAGAGACATAACCCGCGGTTTGAGCAAGGCCATGTAATCACCTACCTGCGAGCCGGCGGATTGAGCGGCATCCTGGGCAGCGGCTGTGATCTTAACTGGCATTTCGCAAATAAGTTCCAGACCTGTTGCGATCGTACCAAAACTGGACCACCCAGCGAAAGCCATATTTCTCATGCGGCCATCCCTTGGCCTGATTTTGGCGGGTTGACCGTGTTTGGGAGGCCATTTTCCCAGATACTTTGCCATTCAAATACATCCCAAGCGCCTTATCGTCATACCATCTGTTTTGCCCGCTTTTGCTGAACTTGGTCTTAGTCGCAGAGTACACTGCGGGAAAAGCTGGTTGAGATCGGCGCCAAAGCGCTCCCTGCGCTGGCCCGAGGCTGGCGCTTCACGTCTGGTTCTGGGCCGCCTATCTCATGGCCACCCATTGCAGCGGCATCTCGGCCCTGTGGCTGCAAAAGCAGTTCGGGCTCGGCTCCTACAAGAGCGCCTGGCTGCTCTGCGCCAAGCTGCGCCGCGCCAGGGCCGATCCCGAGCGCAAACCCTTATCCGGCCTCGTGGAAGCGGACGAGACCACTGTCGATTACCGCACTCGCAATGACCCACCCACCGGCGGGGGCGGGCGCGGCGGCCTCCGAAAGTTGCTCGTCGCTGGCGTCGACGAACTGGTGGGCCGAGGCCGGCGGCGCATCCGCCTCGCGCCCATCAAGGATTTCTTCGCCGCCAGTCCGCACGCCTTCATGGCGGTCAGCGTCGCCCCCGAGAGCACTGCCAAGACCGACAGTTGTCCCGCCTATCCCGGCGCGCCGGGCATGCATCACGAGCCCCGCGTCGTTGGCCCCGTGGTGGCCCATGTCGCCGTGCCGTGGATCCACCGTGTCTCCGCCAACCTCAAGACCTGGGCGCTCGGCGTGTACCAAGGCCCGAGACCCCAGCACATGCGGGCCCGCCTCGACGAGTTCGTGTTCCGCTTCGACCGCCGGCGAATCCGCCACGCCGGCTTTCGATCACTGCTCGGGATCGGCATGCGGGCCAAGCTGATCACCTACAAAGTATCGAACTCACCGGAAGCAACGGGATAAGGCTTTTGGCCGAAATCGGCCGCTCACACCTAAAATCCCGAGTCCAAACGAGGGAGACGGCTTTGGTGGTAGATCGAACCGGCAAAAACGACTATAGTCGCCTCGATTCTTGACGTTTTCTGCTGGCAGCCGCTCAGAGTTAGGGAAAGGATCGTGTTCATGATTACGAGCACACCCGCCTCGCGAGGACGCGTGATATCTTTCCTTGCCGGCGCCAATGGGCGCATTTGTGGATCGGATTGCTTTTATATCGAATGTCCGAACCTTCAGACTTGGGCCGAGCGGTATCGGACCATGTGCCGTGCCTCCATCGCGGTTCAACCAGCATGAATGAACCACAACTGCTTGAAATCACTAAACTCCCTTCGGGCCGGACGCTTAGAAATAAGGATGGATAAGGCATGGCTATGGTCGTCGCACTGGTTCTGGTTGCCGTTGGCTCTGTCTTGTTTCACTTTATGGCTCCGTCGCTCGGTTGGTGGTGGACGCCCATTGCCTCAAATTGGGGTTATGTCGATGACACGATCATCGCCACCTTTTGGATCACCGGAACTGTTTTCGTCGCCATCGTTTTGTTTATGGCCTATTGCGTTTTGCGCTACCGTTACAAGCCGGAAAGACGGGCGGCCTACGAGCCGGAGAACAAGAAGATGGAGTGGTGGCTCACCGGATTGACCACGTTGGGCGTTGCGGGCATGTTGACTCCGGGCTTGTTTGTTTGGGACCAATTCATCAGCGTCCCGGAAGATGCGGCGCAGGTTGAGGCCGTGGGCCAGCAGTGGCAGTGGAGCTTCCGTTACCCCGGGGAAGACGGCGTGTTGGGCACCACGAATTTCCGGAACATCAGCTACGAAAATCCGTTTGGTCTGGATCCGGGCGATCCAAACGGGCAAGACGATGTCCTGATCGAAGGCGATGAACTACACCTTCCGCTTGATAAGCCGGTCAAGATGTTGCTCCGCTCCATAGACGTCCTGCACGACTTCTACGTGCCCCAGTTCCGAGCCAAGATGGATATGGTGCCGGGCATGATCACGTACTTCTGGCTTACCCCCACCAGGACCGGGGAGTTCGACATCCTTTGCTTCGAATTGTGCGGCGTCGGGCACTATGCCATGCGTGGCACGGTCATAGTGGAAGAGGCGAGTGCCTTTCAGGCGTGGTTGCAAGAGCAGCCGACGTTCGCGGAACTGTCGGCGCAAGCTGAAGACGGCACAAGAAACGTCATGACTTTGGTCGTGAGCGAGGGGGAGGCGGATACTGCGGTGAGAGGAGGCGCGTGGGGAACTCAAACCGATTGAGCCTCATGAAAAAATACTGAAGAGGGTGTTGTGATGGCCTATTTCGTACCGACCGCGGCCGAAGATGTCCCATCCGCTGAAGTCGCGGAGGTGGAGCTTTACCATCCGAAAAGCTGGGTGACGAAGTACGTCTTTAGCCAGGATGCCAAAGTCATCGCCGTACAGTACGCGATCACGGCGGGCGCGATCGGGCTGGTGGCTTTGGTGTTGTCATGGTTAATGCGGCTGCAACTGGGTTTCCCGGACAGTTTCTCGTTCATCGGTCCAGACGATTACTACCAGTTTATCACCATGCACGGCATGATCATGGTGATTTACCTGCTCACCGCGCTGTTCTTGGGGGGCTTTGGCAACTATCTCATCCCGCTGATGGTTGGCGCCCGCGATATGGTTTTCCCATTCGTAAATATGGTCAGTTACTGGGTCTATCTTGTCGCCGTGCTGGTGCTGGTCTCGAGCTGGTTCGTGCCAGGCGGGCCCACGGGCGCCGGCTGGACCCTATACCCGCCCCAGGCCATCCTATCCGGCACCCCGGGGTCGAACGCGGGTATCATTTTGATGCTGGTCTCCCTAGCGCTTTTCATCGTTGGATTCACCATGGGGGGCTTGAACTATGTGGTGACGGTGTTGCAGGCGCGCACGCGGGGGATGACGCTGATGCGCATGCCCTTGACGGTATGGGGAATTTTCGTGGCCACCATCCTGGCGCTGTTGGCCTTCCCCGCCTTGTTCGTCGGCGCCGTGATGATGACGTTTGACAAGCTCCTGGGGACAAGCTTCTTCATGCCGGGCATCGTCGAGATGGGGGAACAACTAGACTACGATGGCGGCAGCCCGGTGTTG
>JAPULJ010000252.1 GCA_027295145.1 Alphaproteobacteria bacterium
TCCGCGCGCGGCGGCGCGAAGATGTCGAGCACCTTGGCGCCCGCGGGTCCGCCCCGGAAAGCGTGCGGCACACCGCCGGGCGTGCGCCAGAAGTCCCCGGCCTTGACCGGCACATCCTCGCCGTCTTGCGTGCGCACCCCCTCTCCTTCCAACAGCACGCCCCATTGCTCTTCGGGGTGGCTGTGAAGTTTGCCCTGGGCGTTGGGCGCGATGGTCACCAGGGACAGCATGGCCTGCTCGCCGGGGAATACCCGGGTCGCGAGACCCTCGCCTAGTTGCCGGGAGATGCCCAGCGAGGTGTCGGAGAGATTGAAGAAATTTTCCGCGGCCATTTGGGCCTCCCGTAACGATTCGTGATTTGGTTCAATAGCGGCCCCGCATCGCCGCCCAGGCGAGCCGCCAGGCGCGCCCGGGAGCCGGGTCCCGCAGTCCATCGGCAAAGGGATCGTAGCCTGCCCGCGCCAACCTGGCGAGAGCTTGCTCGGCGAGTATGGCGCCGAGCAGTGCCGGGCGCGCCGCCTTGGGGACTTGTCCGCTTAGCGCCCGAGCGGCCCGGAGGTGTTCCCGGGCGCAGGCCGCAACCCGTTCCGCGACCCGGCACAGCGGCGGGCTGGAACGCAACTCGAAGAGGTCTCCGATCCGCAAGCCCGCCGCCTCGCTCAGGTCGCGCGGCAGGTAGAGCCGCTTGGCGGCGGCGTGGAACGGCACCGCACGCAGCAGCCCGGCCAGCGCCCCGGCGATGCCGGCGTGACGCCCCGCGGTCCATGCGGGGGCGGCGTCCACTCCCAGAATTTGGAGCGCCAGATGGACAAGGTCGGCCGAGGTCTCCTCGGCATAAGCCTCCAGCGCCGCCAAATCGTCCGGCGCCCGCCGCTCCAGGTCGAATTCCCGGGCATCGATCAGGCGCCCCAACAGCGCCGTATCCAGTCCGTGACGCCGGACCGCTTCGGCCAGCGGTTCGGCAACCTCGTGCCGCGACTCCTGGCCGGCTTCGATCGCTTCCAGGATGTCGCGCCACCACTGCAGGCGCAGGAGCCCGAGCGGCGCTTCGCTAACCACCTCGGCGGTTTTGGCAATCTCGAGGTTGAAGGCATAGAGCGCGAACAGCGAGGGACGCCGGGCCGTGGGCGCGAACAGCACGGTCAGGTAGCGGTCCGGGTCGAAACGGCGGACCTGCTCGGCACAGTAGGTAAGGTTCGGCGCGGCCATGGGAGGCTCGACTATAGGCGGCTTGACGCGGGCCGCAAACATCGCCCGAGTCGCTCGTGCCGGCCTGTCATTGGCGCTATCACTCTAGCTCTTATAGGGAACAGGGAAGACGAGATATGACTTTAAGATTGGAATATTGGTCCGTCGCGGCGCAGACCACCGAGGCGCTGTTAGCCGTCAACAAATCACTCGAGGGGTCTACCCTGGGCGCCGCCTTGATCGACCTGATCTACCTTCGCATTTCGCAAATGAACGGGTGCTCTTATTGCATCGATTTGCACACCCGGGACCTGCGCAAGTCGGGCGAATCCGATGCCCGTATCGACGGCTTGGCGGGTTGGCAGGATAGCCCGCTCTTTTCGGACCGTGAAAAGGCCGCATTGGCCTGGGCGGAAGCTGTCACGCGGATCGAAGCAAGCGATGCGGCCTGGTCCGAACTGCGCAAGCACTATTCGGACCGGGAGCTCGCCGATATCACCTATGCCGCCGCGGTTATCAACGCTTGGAACCGCGTTGCGATCAGCTTTCGCCATGAAGCGGAAGGCGGCCGTGGTTCGGGGCGCGCCGAAGCCGCTTCACGGCCCTGACCACAACTCGCAACGCATCGGTGGTGCCGTCGGCGTGGCCTTTCTCGAAGTCGCCCTCGATCTGGCCCATCTGGTTGGTCACATGGGCAAAACATACCACCGCTTTGCCCCGCGCCTCGGCGAAGGCATAGAGGGCCGCGGCTTCCATCTCGACCGCCAGCAGGCCGCGCTGCCGCATGGTGTCGATGGCATCAGCGGTCTCGCGGAAGGGCGCATCGGTGGTCCAGGTCGCGCCCCGCAATACCGGAACGCCAAGATCGTCGAAGGCGTCCTCAAGAACGCCGAGCAATGCTTCGGGCGCGTGGCTGTAGGCCGCCGGCGGCAAGTAGTGATAGCTGGTGCCTTCGTCCCGCAGTGCGCGGTCGATCACGATGAAGTAGGGGGGCTCCTGTAGAGGCATGAGTTGGCCCGACGATGTCACGCTGATCAGCAGCCCGCAGCCCGATGCGAACAGCTCTTCCGCAACCAGGACGGCGAAAGACGCGCCGACGACGCAGGCGACGATGCCGAACGTCAGGCCGCCCTCTTCGAATAAATAGAGATCGGTGTGATAGCAGACCCAGCCGTCGTGCCGCCGCGCACGGCCCTCCGCTTTCAACCGGCGGAGGATATCGCCGTCCGGATCGAGCAGGCAGACATCGGGCACCGGCTGAATGGTGGTTGACTTCTGACGCCGAGCCTCGCGCAGCAGGCTCTCGGGCGTGAATGCCGAGGGCGACTCATAATGCTTGTCGGCCAGGATCGGCGGAAGCTCATCGTCGGTTATCGGCATCGTCTTAATCCTTTAGGGCAGGGCCTCGGATTTACCGGGAATCCAGTCTGTGGTATAAAATTTCATGGGCAGGCGAATTATACGGGCAATCGAATGGTTGCTGCTGGATTTCGAGGAGCGGATGGTCACTTTCATGGTCTGGCTGTGCTGGATCTTGGGGATCACAACCGACGAAGTCGAGGCCTACCGCGAGCGACAAAAAGGCGCGACCGGCCCTGCCCCCATAGCTCACAAGCCGCGGTTCCCCCCCGAGCCCCAGATGCCCTCCAAGACGGCGGCGCTCCACAATCGCAAAGATTAATGCGCGCCGATACGGATCGGTCGTACCTTGGCA
>JAPULJ010000253.1 GCA_027295145.1 Alphaproteobacteria bacterium
CGCACCTTGCCATCGTTTCCGCCCGAGGCGATCAGCTTGCCGTCGCCTGATACCGCGACGGCTCTAACCGGTTCGCGATGCCCGGTGAGCGGTTGACCGATCGCTTTTGCCTCCGCCCGAGGCGATCAGCTTGCCGTCGCCTGATACCGCGACGGACCAGACCGATCCGCGATGCCCGGTTAGCGGTTGACCGATCGCTTTTCCTTCCGCCGTCCACAGCCGCACCGTGCCATCGCTTCCGCCCGAGGCGATCAGCTTGCCGTCGCCTGATACCGCGACAGACGCGACCGGTCCGCGATGCCCGGCAAACTTTATCGATTCGACGCTCCAGTTGCGCCACGGCGTTTCGTCATTGAGTAATTTTCTGATCGCGCGCGTCTGCCTGTCGCGCTGCGACAAAAGTATAGAGCGCTGCCCTTTCGCTTCCGCCGTTACAAACTTACCTCTCTCTTCTGCGGCGAGGTCGAGTGAATAGACGGCATAGAAGTAGAGCCCCCCTCCAATCGACAAAATAATCAACCCAAGGAAAATCCAGGCTTGAATCGATGCTCGTTTTACACGCGTTTCCAGATCGCCTGATAGCGTGCCAACAACGGATCGTGAGAGCGCAAGGCGATACTCGTCCGCGCCCGGCATTTCAGGCTGGGGTGAGCTAGCGCTCGATGTTGTGTCACTGTTCGCCATTCGGAACGCGAATATGATTGAACACTCAATGCCAATCCTAATTATAGGCTCTGATTAACCTACACCAAATGATTGTAGTAACAATTAGTTTCTTCGGAGGATCATAAACCCCGGTCGATCTGCATAGAAAACAACCGCCTACCAAATCGCCTTGCCACTCCCCGGCAACCCCAGCTCCTTCCACATCGCATCGACCTTTTCGATGACATCGTCCGACATTCTGATCTTGCGGCCCCATTCGCGAGTCGTCTCGGGGGGCCATTTGTCGGTGGCGTCGAGGCCGATCTTAGAGCCCAAGCCGGATTCGGGGCTGGCGAAGTCGAGGCTGTCGATCGGGGTGTTCTCGACGATGGTGGTGTCGCGGGCCGGGTCCATGCGGGTCGAGACCGCCCACATCACATCCTTCCACGAGCGCGCATCGATATCCTCGTCCACGACGATGATCCATTTGGTGTACATGAACTGCCGCAAATAGGACCACACCGCCATCATCACGCGTTTGGCGTGGCCGGGATAGGCTTTGCGGATAGAAACCACGGCGATGCGGTAGGAGCAGCCCTCGGGCGGCAGGTAGAAATCGACGATCTCGGGGAACTGCTGCTGGAGCAGGGGGATGAAGACCTCGTTCAGCGCCTCGCCAAGAACGCTTGGCTCGTCGGGCGGCCGGCCGGTGAAGGTCGACAGGTAGATCGGCTGGCGCCGCATGGTTATCGCCGAGACGGTGAAGACGGGGAAGCGGTCGGCCGCGTTGTAGTAGCCGGTGTGATCGCCGTAGGGGCCCTCCTCGCCCATTTCGTCGAGCGAGACATGGCCCTCGATGACGATCTCGGCCTGGGCCGGAACCTTGAGCGGCACGGTTTTGCATTCCACCAATTCGAGCTTTCGCCCGCGCAGGAGCCCGGCATACTGATATTCCGACAACGTGTCTGGCACCGGCGTCACTCCGGCCAGAATAGTCGCCGGATCTGCGCCGATCACCGCTGCCACTGGCTGTGGCTCGGTATGCTCCTTTTTCCAGCGCGCGTGGTGCTGGGCGCCGCCGCGGTGGCGCAGCCAGCGCATCAAGGTGGTGTTCGGCCCGGTCACCTGCATGCGGTAGATGCCGACGTTGAAATCATCCTCCCGCCGTTTGCCCGGCCCCTTGGTAACGACCAGCGGCCAAGTGATCAGCGGCGCCGGCTCGCCCGGCCAGCAGGTCTGAACCGGCAAGGCGCTAAGATCGATATCGCCGCCGGTCAGGACGACCTCCTGGACCGGCGCCCGCTTGACCGTCTTTGGCTTCGAGGCCAGCGCACGCTTGAGCAGTGGCAGCATGGCAGCGGCTTCGCGCCAACCGCCGGGGGGCTCTGGCTGGCGCAGGAAGGCCAGCATCTCGCCGACCTGGCGCAACTCGCCGGGCTTGCGTCCCATGCCCATAGCGACCCGGCCGACGGTGCCGAAGAGGTTGACCAGCACCGGCATGTCGTAGCGCTGGCCGCCCTCGCCGACGACGTTCTCGAACAGGACCGCGGGGCCGCCTTCCGCCAGAAGGCGGGTTTGGATCTCGGTCATCTCGAGCACCGGGGAGACGGGCGCCGTGACGCGCACCAACTGGCCGTCCGTCTCAAGCCGTTCGATGAAGTCGCGCAATGAAGCGAAGGCCATGTCCTAGCGGGCCTTTCCTACGCGAGCGCGCCGGCGCGTGCTTCCGCCCGATTCATTTGTTGTAGCCGATATGTTTGCGGAACAGGGCGTTGAGCCGCCGGAACATGTCGAGCTGCTTGCGGAAAGTCATGTCCGAAACTCCTTGAAACGGCATGTCGAGCTCGAGAAACACAGCGTTCGCGTTGGTCGACAGCCGATATGCGCGGGCGTAACGCCGTGCGCTGTTCCAGGCATTGAGGGTGGCGTACGAAACCGGACCACTTAAACGATATCCGGAATAAAACTGAATGCTCTTGCAGCGCGGCACAGCCGCCTTCGAGCAGGAATAGAAGCCGACGCGGAAGCTTGTGCCTTCGAGCCGACTGTCGATCTTCGGATTTCCTTTTTTGTCGCGATAGAGCCGCGCAGTGTACCCCATCTTGCGCAGCAGCTGCCGGATATCGGGCCCACTGACAAGCTCGTAGCGGCGGCCGATAGTATTGCCGCCGGTGCCGCCGGGCGGTTGCGGGTCCGCGCCCGTATCGTTGCTCTGTGCCAAAGCCGGGCTCGGCATACTAGCAAGCGCCGCCGAGGCAAGCATGGCACCCAGCACCGCTAGGCGCCGGGTAACAGGCGGGCGGCGGTTTGTATTGGCGCAATCGGATCCAGTGTTCATCGCTGTCATCGCCTTCTTGGTTCGCCCGTCGCCCCGTAATACATGATTGCCGAATATCGGCGCATGACGGCAGGACGGACCTGCCAAACGTTCATTCTAGGAAATCGCGGGGCCAAAGGGCAATGCGCCGAGGAAACAAGTGTCGGTCCGGTCATTATTTTGCCGCATCCTCTTGGTATTCGTTAACCATAATCAGGATTGGCTTGATGAACTGATAGAGCCCAAATCGGGAGTTCGTTTCGTGTTGTCCCGCTTGAGGAGAATTTTTTACCATGTCCCGCCCGATGTCGAGGCGGTCTCGCGGACCAGTCGTCTGCTTGGTATTGGCCCATTCGCCGTCTTCACCCTGGCCCACGAGCGTTGGCACGGCGAGGCCCCGGCTACTAAGACTCTCGAACCAATCTTCGTGCGCTACCTGTTCGACCAAACCGCCCCGACTTGCGTCCGGCATTTTACCAGGCTGATCGCATTCCAAGCCGAGAACGGTCGCTTCGACCGCACCGAATACGGCCTGCCGGCGCTGGCGCCCGAAACCCTGACCAAGGCCACTTACGACCGCTGGAACCTGGTGATCTACGCGTTCACACTCGGCGCCATATTTTTCATCGTGCCGAGCATCGCCGGCGTTTGAGGTTGTTTTCCGCGTCAGCCCAATGTGATTCAGCGTCATGTGTTAGAGTGTACCGATGGGCCTGAAATCTAGCGCCGAGGAGATGGTCCGCCGCATGGACAGCGACGTCAGCGACGATACGCGGGCGGTGCTCGATGCCGCTTCGTCCCTCGACGTTACCGAGTTCGAAATATTCGAGCACGCCTATCGGCGCTGGTTCGGCGCCGATGCGCAAGCCGAAAGGCTGGAGAAGGTCTTCGCCCACTACATGTTCCATCACGAGGCGCCGCCGTATGTCCGCCAGTTCGCCCGCGAGGTGGTGCGGCGCGAGCGCGACGGCGTGCTGAGACCGGCCGATTTCGGCGTTCCTCCGGCTCCCGACACACCGCCGGACAAGCGCGGGCCGCTCTTCGCCTGGGGGATGCTGGTCCTGACGGTGGCCTATGTCGCTGTTCTTATCGCAACCCCGGTACGTTCGAGCCCCGGCGGCGTGATGTGCGCCGGGTCACCAGGCTTGAGCTACACCCACACCGTCGCCCGCATGTTCACGGGCAAGCCCGATCCGTTCGGCTGTAAAAACCGAGTGACCGGCGAATAGGTGTACCGGTTTTAAGACTAGTTCCCGACGTAGCGCTTGAAACCGCGCAGGCCCAGCCGCCACCAATCGAGCCAGACGCGGAGATTTCCGATCGTGAGCCCGTGTTGGATATTGATGTTCATGTGCAGCACGACGTCGCCGTTCTTGCGCCGGAACGCCTTGCCGTGGCGCTGCTCGCGGTTCCAGGCGTTAATTCGCGCCGCATCCTGCGGGTTCCTCGGCCGCAGGGCAGCAACTATCTGGATCGATTTACAGGTCCGCACCGCGTTCCTGTCGCAGCCATAGAAGTAGATTTTGAATTGCGTGCCGTCCAAAGTGGTCTCGATCAACGGATCGCCGCCGCTATCCTTGCCGAGCCGGACGGGATAGCCGAAGCGCTGCATCAGTTCCCGCATCTCGCGCCCAGTGACCGCGGTATAGACATCGCGCTTGTCAGTCGCGGCTGGCGCGGGCGAGACCGGCAGCAGCGCGGTGAGACAGAGTGCAAGGAGTATTTTCTTCATCGGTGTATTACCTTAATTACGGGCTGGATTGACGGGATCGGTTCGCCTGGGCAGCGCTGTTTACCATTTGATCGCACCCGTGCGAAATAATGGTATTCCGGTTGGCCCCTCAAAGGGGCGGCGGTGAAGGAGGCGGTTGCCATGGCGGATACCTACTGGGTCGTGGGCGGTGAGTACACCGACACTGATTTCCGCGAGATGGCTGACGGTGGCTCGGAAAAGCGCCACGGCCCTTTCGGCGACCTCGATAGTGCGCGGTCCGACTGGGCGGCGCGATCGATGAAGTTTGTCGACAGCGCCTTCGTCAAGTTCCGCATCGAGCATTCCGGCTCACACGATTTCTGGGTCGTTGGCGGGCGCTATCGGGACACCGACTTCATCGAAATCGAGAGCGGCGGGGAGAAGCGATTTGGACCGTACCAGGATTACGCCTGCGCGCTGAAAGAATGGCGCGCCCGTTCGATGGCCGAGATTGACGACGCCCACGTCCGCTACCGGATCGAGCGGGTCTAAGGCGCGCCGGCGCACCATGTGGGGCTCATCGGACGACGACAAGCTGGCCCGCGCGCTCGGCTACCCATTCGACATCCCCGAATATTCCTTTGTTTACGATAACGGAAGAGATCGAGCTTTCGAAGATCCCGGCGAACGCGACGGTCGGATTCCGGTGATCGCCTGCGGCTCCAACCGCTCGCCCAGGCAACTCGCCTGGAAGTATCGTAACGAAGCAAATGTAACGATCCCTGTCGAGCGCGCCTGGCTCGCCGATTTCGATGTTGTCCATGTCGCCCACCTCACCAGCTACGGCTCGATCGCTGCGGCCCTGCAGCATGTCGATGCGATGCGCGTCGAAGTCTCGATCAATTGGCTGACCGCGCCCCAGCTCGCCCTGATGCACCAGACCGAAACCATCGGCAGCCATTACCACTATGCCCGGCTTAGCAAGATTAATCTGGAAGGCGAAGTCGGCGGCCGGCTCGACTGCGCCTTTGCCTATGCGACGATCTTGGGGTGCCTGTCGGTATCGGGCGATCTTGCCGGGTTGGCGGCGGTGCGCGCGCAAGGACGCCCGCATCCCTCGATGACGCAAAGCGAGATCCAAGCGCATGTCCGGGTCCGGTTTGGTGAGGAAGACGACGAGCGCGCTTTCGTCCTGCGCACCATCGCCGATTCCGATCTGCGCAGCGCTAGGACCCGCGAACTCGCCCGCGATGCGCTCCCTTTTAAATGGCCGCATGTGGAGATAGTGGCGGCTTAAATGTTCGGCCTATTTTCGTCGTGAACCAGCCCGGCGAAGAGGACCATTTCGCCAGCCTTCACCCCAAATCGCGTAGGCGCTCGATGCGCAGTTCGATCGCCGGGTGGGTGGCGAGGAGCGCGCCGGAGGTCTTTTTGAACTTGCGGAACGGGTTGGCAATGAAGAGGTGCTGGATGGCGCGCGGGGCGCCGGTGAACCTCTCGCTCGAACCGCCAATCTTGGTGAGCGCGTTGATCAGGCCGATGGGATTGCGGGTGAACTTCACCGAGGTCGCATCAGCCAGGTATTCGCGCTCGCGGCTGATCGCCATTTGCAGCATCATCGCCGCAATTGGCGCGACGATCAGAACGACCAGCAGGATGACGAACATGATCACCATCGCCGCTGTGCCGCCCTTGCCGCCCGAAGAACGACCCCGCCCGACGAAGCGCATCGAGCGCAGGCCGATATCGGCGATCAGGACGATCATCCCGACGATCACGCCGACTGCCGTCATGTAAACGATATCGTCGTTCGCGATGTGCCCCATCTCGTGGGCAACCACCCCCTGCAGCTCCTCGCGGGTGAGGGCGCCGAGCAGCCCCGCTGTCACCCCGATGGCTGCTTTTTCGGGCCGCAGACCGGTGGCGAAAGCGTTCAGCGCCGGCGTTTCCACGACGTATATTTTTGGCTTGGGCAAGCCGGCGGCGATGGCCATCTCCTCGACGACATTGTGCAGCCGTGGCTGGTCCTCCTCGCTGACCTCGCGGGCGCCGGCGAGTCCCAGAACGATACGGTCGCCCCAGAACAGCGCGATCAGAGTCCAGCCGGTGCCGAACACCAGCAGGAAGGCGCCAGCCGCCAGCCCCGCCGGGCTGCCGAGACGCAGGCCCCGGGCCAGAGAATGCTCGGGATCGTTGGTGCTGAAAACCTCGAATGTAAGGCCGATGATGTAGCCGAGCACGCCGCCGATCAGGATGAGGAGCAGGCACAGCACCGTCGTCCGCCGTCGGTTGGCCCGCATGGCGGCAAAGAAATCGGTGCGCTTCAGGGCACCACCGCGTCGCTGCTGGACCGGGCGGTTTGGGTCAGCCATCGGTGGATCGCCGGCGCTGGGTCACGTGCGCCTCCAGTCTAGCGCAGATCGACCTTGATCGGCGCCTTCTCCTCCTCGGGCACTTCGAAGTAGGGGTGCAAGGCGAATTTGAACATGCCGGCGATAATGTTCGCGGGGAAGGTTTCGACCCGCGTATTCTGGTTCAATACCGAGTCGTTGTAGAACTGGCGGGAGAAGGCGATCTTGTTTTCGGTGCCTGAGAGTTCTTCCATTAGATTGGCGATGTTCGTGTTGGCCTTGAGGTCGGGGTAGGCCTCCGACAAGGCGAAGAGCTTGCCCAGTGCCGCGCCGAGGATCCCCTCGGCCTTGATCTGGTCTTCGCGCGAGCCGCCCTTGGCGGCGTTTACCGCGCCGCTGCGCGCGGCAATAACCTGGGTCAGGGTCTCCTGTTCGTAATCCATGTAGTCCTTGACCACTTCGACCAGGTTGGGAATGAGGTCGTGGCGGCGCTTGAGTTGAACGTCGATCTGACTCCAACCGTTCTCGACCTGGTTTTTGCCGGCGACGAGCCGGTTATAGAGGAGGGCGACGAAGCCGCCGACGACTACGATAAGGACGATGATAACGAGCAGGATTTCCATGAACGCTTCCTCCTGTCCTCATGCCACGCAATGCCTATGCCCCAGGCGATACGTTGAGGCTAGCGCCTCCAGCCCTGCCGGCAAACCCATTATCTTGGATATCAGATAGTTTACGGCCCTGATGTGTTGTTCACGTTATTTCCAACACAACTAGAAGCCGCCAGCTGCACTCCACGGAGCCTACAGCGTCACTTCCGCCAAGAATCGAGAACCACACGAAGCACTTCTGCTGTTGTTTGGGAGGCACTTATACTGTGGGCGCTGCGGTTTGTTGTGTGCATGCCAAGGACGAGCGTGACCA
>JAPULJ010000254.1 GCA_027295145.1 Alphaproteobacteria bacterium
TCCGGGCGTTGCCGATGGTCGTGTTTTCCGAGGCCATGGCCTGGCTGCTCGCCACGGCAAACAGCCAGATGGTCGCGACCGCGAATAGCATCTTGATCATGGGGCCTACCCCCTATGTCGGTGTCTGCGACACTGTCCGGAACGCTAACGATACAACCTGCGGCCGGATCTCGTGACGCCGACATAATGGCCAAACTCAGCCGAACATACCGCAAAATCGGAGGCGTTGGGGCCTCGCGCCTGCTCTTGATGGGGGCATTATCGACCCAATTGTGGCGGCTGTCCAGCGGACCGCCAAGGTGACCCGGGTTGACCGTGGGGTGGCCCGGCGCTTTCTGCACCGCTACGCACGGGCCCGTCCGGACCTGTGGCCTAACCGGACCTAATCCGGTCAAAACCGGACATCGGCCAGCGAATGTCCGGAGTTGGGGGAAGAGCAGACCTCATATTAGGGCGGCTGAAGGTCTGCTTGTAGCCAAGAGGAGACATTCCACTTTTCTAATATGACGACCGGATTCGCGATCGGCGCCCCCGTAATGCTTTCGGGGTTAATGTTTTTGTCTCGCCCGCTCCTCGATGCGGACAAGCAGGATAGCTCCGTGTGTCGGCGACCCCCGAAATCCCCGCGCGCGGGGCTTTCCTTTTGTACCTGACCGCGCTCTCATACCCACATGGATCCGGACCTTGAGAACGTCACCCGCAATCCGTTTCGTCGAAAATTCGCCGGAGTTCTTGCGCGAGCTCCCGCACACCCGGTTCATTCATAACCAGGGGGGTTGTTGCGCTGAGGTCACAAAAACTGAGCCCGTTGGTGATTCGGTCGCGCCAGCCGTGAAAGGGATCGGTGGGCCCAAGAGCCTCCGGCCTACAGGCAAAGACCACTGTATTGCCGTGATCGAGAACCGGAGGTTCGTATTTACTACTGGCTATCTCACAGACGTACTCCGGTGTTCGCAATCGAACCGGTGGCTGCCGTCCGTTCGATTCACAAATCTGCCAAATACGCCGGTGGACGTGCAAGCGCAGGCGCCTGGTCACTACCGGCAGAATATTAAGGAACCGCCTCATTATGTAAGCAGGCCATTCGCGCCGCGGCAGATCTTGCAACGATTTCATATGACGGCGCAGCCACAATTCCGGCGAGGGCAGGCCAGTGGCCCCCGGCGCATCGGTCCCAATCAAAGCGAGGCAGGCGATCTCTTCGCCCGCGGTCACAAGGCGGTGCGCCATTTCCAACGCGATTAGACCACCAAAGCAATAGCCCCCGAGAAGATAAGGTCCTTGTGGTTGGATGGCGCGAACTTCCCGGAGATAAAGGCTTGCCATATCCTCGACTGTTGTTACCAACGGCTGGTGGTTATCGTTTGTTGGTAACCGGATGCCATACACCGGCCGGTCTGTTCCCAGATGAAGTGCCAATGTGCGCAATTGCAATACATGCCCGCGGTGTCCATGCACGCAAAAAAAAGGCCGTCTCATTCCTAGCGATGGAAGCGGTACCGCGACCGACACCGGTCTGCCCTTCCGAATTGCTTCGGCCATGCTGGCGATGGTGGGGGATTCAACGATCGCGGAAAGAGATAACGACCTGTCGAGGTTGCGTTCGATATTCAAGACCAACTCAAGGGCTTGAAGTGAATCACCGCCATGATCAAAAAAGTTGTCATGCCTGCCAATCTCGTGCCGCCTTAGCGCCTTGCACCAACACTGAGCCAAGGCTTTCTCCAATTCGCCGAGCGCTGGTACGACGGAGCCTTCGACATGAGCGCACGCGGCATCCGGTGGAGGCAATTCCTTGCGCGCAATCTTTCCGTTGGAGTCGAGCGGCATGGCATCCAGGAACACGAAGCTGGCGGGCACCATGTGAATGGGAAATTCTACTGAAAGCGCCCGGCGCAAGGTCTTTGCGTTGAGCCCCATCGAATGTTTGGCCACGACATAGGCCACAATCTTCGATTCTTGGTCGCCGCCATCGAGACTCAGCACGACGGCCGAGGCCACATCGGGCCGGGACGTGATGAGCTCTTGGATGGCTTCGAGGTCGGCCCACTGGCCACGGACTTTGACACGGAAATCCTGCCGTCCCAGGTACGTCAGGCAACCCTCCTCATCACGGCGGCCCAAGTCCCCACTTCGGTAGATGCGTGCCTCGGGATCATTTGGACATGGAATGAAGGCTTGGCTTGTCAGATCGGGTCGGCCCCAATATCCCCGAGCCAGGTAGCGACTGCGGATCGCGATCTCTCCGACCTCGCCAGAAGAAACCTCGCCACCCTCGGGCAAGAGTACCAGCGCTTCCATGTCCGGGGTCGCGAAACCAACGGGAACGGCATTGCCCGGAATTGAACTGTCCGTTTCAATAAAAAACTGGCGCGTTAGGCCGGTCTCGGTCGCGCCTAACCCATTCACTAGCACGCAAGGCGGCGAGAAATTCGCTTGAAACAGGGCGACATGGCGCTTGAAGGCCTGGTCTCCCTCTAGGCGGATCACGCGCAAACTCGGAAAGCGATCGCCAGTTGCGACAAGCAACTCGAAAATCGACGGTACCGAATGGAAGATCGTGAGCATTTCGTTTCGAATACAACGGCTGAGCGCGCTCAATCCTTCGCCACGAAGGTCGAAGGGGTGGAGCGCTGCTCCATTCAGCAACGCCGAGAATAGGCTGGAAACCGTCCCCGAATAGCTCGGGGATTGAATTAGGCTCATCCGGTCGCCTGATCCTATGGCGAGCGTGTTCGTATAGCGCAGGACATTGTGAACGACATTGCGGTGATCATCGAAGACGCCTTTGGGCGCGCCCGTCGATCCGGAGGTATAGTAAATATAAACCGGACGGTCCGGTTCGAGAGATAAACCTGGGTCCATAGTTTCCGACGTTGCGACCGCTCGCTCCACCTCGAAGACGGTTCGTTGCTGTGTGGCAAAAGTTCTTGCGGTATCGCGATTTGCCGCATCAGTGAGAATGATCGGCGCACCCGCATCGTGCAGTTTCGCGGCAACTTGGTTGGGCGCCTCCGTGGGATCCAATGGAACGTAAATCTTTCCTGCTTTGATCGCCCCTAAGATAGCGGCAACTGCGAGTGCGCTTTGGCTCATCATGATCGCGATGGGTTCAAGCTGATCCCCGCGCGCGTTGAGTAGCGTGTTGGCGATGCAATTGGACAAGCGGTCGAGCTCGACATAGCTCCACTTGACCGAATTCGTCTTTACCGCTGTCCGTCCGGCCTGCTCCGAGACCTGCTTGCGAAATAAAGCGACAATCGTCCCCTCAAGGGCCGATCTCGAAAAGGGTTTGAAAGACCGGGTCCGCTGTTCCAGCGCCTCACTTGTTATGTCAGCCATTTTGCCAGCGCTTAACGGAATTCACCGAGATCTCCCATATATCTCCTTCGACTGGCTGAACATGATATCATACTCGGCAGTCA
>JAPULJ010000255.1 GCA_027295145.1 Alphaproteobacteria bacterium
GACCCAAGCAACCGCGACCCGGCCTACGCGCGCACCCACCTTCGCACATTGTGCGATGATCGTGCTCGCGCTGGATCGTCGCAGGGAGGTAGCGAAAACGCCAGCTTCCCTCTGGGCCGCCGGCGCGCGGTATTAGAGGCCGATACCGCAGCGCTGCTGGCTCGGATCGCGGTCATTGATGGGGCCGGATTCTGCAGCTTTGAGCGAAAGGCGCTGGCCGCGGCCGAGCCCGACCTCGCGCGGCGGGCGTTGGCCCGCATTCTGGTTACCATATCGGGAGCGGTCTACGCGCCGCGCGGCGCGCGCCTCGATCGCCTCCTCGGTGCCCTCACCGGTGCAGAAGGCTATGCCGCCCGAACTTTAGCCGGCTGCCGCATTGTGCCCTATCGTGGAGAGATTCTGGTGTGCCGAGAGCCTGCGGCGGCGCGCGAGCGAGTGGTCATCACGCGCGCTGGAGCATATCGCTGGGACAACCGCTTCACGCTTCACGTCGCCAGGAACGATTTGGGCAGCGGGGTGGCGCTGGAAATCAACCGCCTCGGACGCAACGGCTGGGCGCAACTTACCGCAGCCGAGCCAAGATTACGCGCCACACCGATCCCCCAGCCTGTACGGCTCACGCTTCCCGCCGTCTTCGCGGGGGGTCAGCTCGTCGCCGCGCCCCATCTCGAATTCGGTGCGGTAAGCGCAGCAAGCGCGCAAGGGTTCGTGGCTGTTGCCGCCTTCGCGCCGACTATCCCACTCGCCGGCCCGGTTTTCGGCGTTGTTTAATCTCGGGTGATGCTTACATATGTTAGACTGATATATCGACCTTGCCGCGCCAGTAACGGTTCGGCAAGAGTGGGATGTCAAGGTGGCATAAGCGGACATTAGCCGCTGCTGCCTTTTTGAGCGGCCAGCAGCCGCTGCCTGATATTAGACCACCGGTTCGAGGAATCGCGATCGTGAATAATTTTGGCAAGAATCTGGCGCTCTGGGTGATCATCGGCCTGCTGTTGATCGCCCTGTTCAACCTGTTCCAGAACTCATCGTCCAAGCGCGAATCCAACAAGCTCGCCTATTCGGACTTCATCCAGCGGGTCGAGAAGGGCCAGGTTAAGGACGTCACCATCAAGGGCCAGAATATCTCCGGCCACCTGACCGACAGCACCGCCTTCTCGACGGTGAAGCCGACCGAGGATCCCGATTTGATCAAGCGCCTGCTCGCCGGCAAGGTGCTGGTCGCCGCCGCCGCTCCAGAAGAGGGCACGCACTGGCTGTTGCAGATTCTAATTTCGTGGTTCCCCCTGCTACTGATCATTGGTCTGTGGATTTTCTTCATGCGCCAGATGCAGTCCGGCACGGGGCGCGCCATGGGCTTCGGCAAGTCGAAGGCGCGGCTGCTGACCGAGAAGGTCGGCAGGATCACTTTCGATGACGTTGCCGGGATCGACGAGGCCAAGCAAGAAGTCGAGGAAATCATCGAATTCCTGCGCGATCCACAGAAATTCCAGCGCCTTGGCGGCAAGATCCCCAAGGGCGTGCTGCTGATCGGCCCTCCGGGCACCGGCAAGACGCTACTGGCCCGCGCCATCGCCGGCGAAGCCAACGTACCCTTCTTCACAATTTCGGGCTCGGATTTCGTCGAGATGTTCGTCGGCGTCGGTGCTTCGCGCGTCCGCGACATGTTCGAGCAGGGCAAGAAAAACTCCCCATGCATTATATTCATCGACGAGATCGATGCCGTCGGCCGCCACCGTGGTGCGGGGCTCGGCGGCGGTAACGACGAGCGCGAGCAGACCCTCAACCAGCTACTCGTCGAGATGGACGGCTTCGAGACCAACGAGGGCGTCATCCTGATCGCCGCCACCAACCGGCCTGACGTGCTCGACCCGGCGCTTCTACGCCCGGGCCGTTTCGACCGACAAGTCGTGGTGCCCAACCCCGATATTCTCGGCCGTGAAAAGATCCTGAAAGTCCATATGCGCCAGGTACCGCTGGCCCCCAATGTCGACCCCCACATTATAGCCCGTGGCACGCCGGGATTCTCCGGCGCCGACCTCGCAAACCTGGTCAACGAGGCAGCCCTGCTGGCGGCGCGCAAAAACAAGCGCATGGTCACCATGGCCGAATTCGAGTCGGCCAAGGATAAGGTTCTTATGGGCGCCGAACGCCGCTCGATGGTGATGACCGAGGACGAGAAGAAGCTGACCGCCTATCACGAGGCCGGTCACGCGCTCGTCACCATCACCGTGCCCTCCGCCGATCCGCTCCACAAGGTAACGATCATCCCGCGCGGCCAGGCGCTGGGCATGACCATGGCGCTGCCCGAGCGCGACAAGTACAGCGCTTCCTTCGAGGAACTGGAATCCCGCCTCGCTATCCTCTTCGGCGGCCGGATCGCCGAGGAGCTGACCTTCGGCAAGCGCCAGATCACGACCGGCGCCTCGGACGATATCCGCCAGGCAACCAACCTCGCGCGGCGCATGGTCACCGAGTTCGGCTTTTCCGACAAACTCGGGCCCTTGCGCTACGAGGACAACGCAGAAGAAGTATTCCTGGGCCATTCGGTCACCCAGCACAAAAACGTCTCTGATGCGACGGCCAAGCTGATCGACGAGGAGGTTCGCATCTTGGTCGAGAAAGGCGAGGCCGACGCGCGTTCGATCCTCACCAAACACAGGACCAAGCTCAACAAGATCGCCAAGGCCTTGCTCGATTACGAAACCCTCACCGCTGATGATATCGAAAAGGTTCTCAAGGGCCAGAAGATCGATCGCGGCGACGACGGCGTGCCTGCGCCCAAGGACGGCGAGCGCCCCCGCGCCTCGGTGCCGACCACTGGCAAGAAGCGCAAAACCAGCCCCGGCGGGATGGAACCCGAACCCCAGCCGGGGACCTGAACGCACCACAGACAGCCGATCAGCGTGATGCCGCGAGCCGAGCCCGTCCAAACGCGGGTGGCCCGCGCGCCCGGCGGCTTGCTTGCTCGGGGCAACGCTATTCTGCCGATCGAATTGCTTCAAGGTACCGAAGCGGCGCGAGCCGTGGCGCACGGTCGCGCGTATTGGCTCGCCGGCGGGCCGATAGCCTTCGCGGCGGCGATAGAGATCGAGCGCACCGATAGTGGCGGGCGCCGGTCGCGGCGGTTGGCGCTCGGTGAAATCGATGCTGGCGAGCGTGACATCCTCTGCGCCCCACGTTCTTCTATCGTGCGTGTTCCCTTAGACACAACACGCATCATGGGCATCGTCAACGCGACCCCCGACAGCTTCTCCGACGCTGGCGCCTACCCTGGCCCGGACGCCGCTATCGCCCATGGGAAGGCGCAGGTCGCAGCCGGCGCCGACTTCCTCGACATCGGCGGCGAATCGACCCGCCCCGGCGCCGATCCGGTCGGTGTGGCCGAGGAAATCGCCCGCGTCGTTCCGGTGATCGAGGGCCTGAACGATGCCGGCGTGCCACTCTCCATCGACACCCGCAACGCCGCCACCATGCGCGCAAGCGTCGAGGCCGGGGCGGTAATCGTTAACGACATCTCGGCCCTATCGCACGATCCGGACAGTGCCGGAAGCGTTGCCGATCTCGGCGTGCCGGTAATCCTTTGCCATTCGCGCGGCAACCCGGCGAGCATGCGTGAACATGCGAACTACAAGGATGTCGGCTTCGAAGTTCGCGCGGAGTTGAACGAAAGCCTGCAAAAGGCGCTCGTAGGCGGCGTGCTCCGCGAAAATATTTTGATCGATCCCGGTTTCGGCTTTGCCAAGAAGCCCGAGCATAATGCGCGGCTCCTGCACGACCTCGCGCTGTTGCACGGGCTTGGCTGCGCGATCCTCGTTGGCGCCTCGGGCAAGAGCTTCGATCGTATCGCGGCCCGTGCGAACGAGCCGGTGAGGCGCATCGGCGCATCACTCGCGGCGGCGCTGGCGGCGATCGACCGCGGCGCCCAGATTCTGCGCGTCCACGACGTTGCCGCGAGCATTCAGGCGATAGCTGTTCATCGTGCTATAGTCGGCGCCTAATTTTTTGCCGGCGAGGCAGACAAAAAAAAGAGACCGGACATGGCCCGCAAGCTATTCGGTACTGACGGCATCCGGGGCACGGCCAACAGCGAGCCGATGACCGCCGAGACGGCGCTGAAAGTCGCCATGGCAGCGGGTCAGCATTTTCGCCGCGGCGAGCACCGCCACCGGGTTGTCATCGGCAAGGATACGCGGCTCTCCTGCTACACCATGGAGCCGGCCCTGGTCGCCGGCTTCGCGACGATGGGGATGGATGTCTTCACCTTCGGGCCGATCCCGACGCCGGCGGTTGCCATGCTGACGCGCTCGATGAGGGCCGATCTCGGCGTCATGATCTCCGCCTCTCACAATCCGTATATCGACAATGGGATCAAGTTATTCGGCCCCGACGGTTACAAGCTGTCCGACGAAATCGAGGCGGTGATCGAGGCCAACGTCGCCAAGGGCACGCGCAAGCTGGCTCCGCCGGCCGAACTCGGCCGGGTCAAACGCCTCGATGACGCCCAAGGCCGCTACATCGAATTCGTCAAAGCCACCTTCCCCAGCGCGCGCGGCCTCGAGGGAATGAAGATTGTAATCGACTGCGCCAACGGCGCCGCCTATAGCGTCGCGCCGACCGTCCTGTGGGAACTCGGCGCCGATGTCGTGCCGATTGCCGTCGAGCCCGACGGCTTCAATATCAACGAGCAATGCGGCGCCACCGCGCCGGGCAATCTGCAAAAGGTCGTCCTCGCCGAGAAGGCCGATATCGGGATTGCCCTGGACGGCGACGCCGACCGACTGATTGTGGTCGACGAGAAGGGCGAGGTGGTCAACGGCGATCAGCTAATGGCGGTGATCGCCGGCGACTGGCATATCAACGGCCGGCTGCGGGGCGGCGGGGTCGTCGCCACGGTGATGTCGAACCTGGGCCTCGAGCGGCACTTGGGTGAACTGGGGCTCGATCTTATCCGTACAGATGTCGGCGACCGTTACGTGGTCGAGCATATGCGCGGGCACGACTACAATCTCGGTGGCGAGCAATCGGGACACATCATCCTCTCCGACTATGCCACCACCGGCGACGGGCTGGTCGCGGCTCTACAGGTGCTGGCGGTCCTGCGCGAGCGGGACAAGCCGGTCAGCGAAGTGGCGAGGCCCTTCAAGCCAGTCCCCCAACTCCTGAAGAACGCCCGCAAGGATGGCGGCGCGCCCATGAAGAATGCCGGCGTCAAAGCGGCGATCAGCGACGGCGAAGGCCGCCTTGGTGCCAGCGGGCGCCTGCTCATCCGGCCCTCAGGGACCGAACCGGTGATCCGTGTCATGGCCGAAGGCGACGACAACGCCCTGATCACCGAGATCGTCGATTCGATCGTCACCGCGATCGAGGGGGCGGGAGGTTGAGCGCTCGGTTCGCCCCCGTTACGCCAACTTTGACCTCGCCCTCGAACCGATGACCGCCCGCGTCCTCGCCATTGCCGGCTCGGACTCAGGCGGCGGCGCCGGAATTCAGGCCGACATCAAGACGATCACTGCGCTTGGCGGCTATGCCATGAGCGCGATCACTGCGCTGACCGCCCAGGACACCAAAACCGTCCACGAAATCGTCGCAGTCGACCCTGGCTTTATCGCTCGCCAGATCGTGGTCTGCCTCGGAGATATTGGGGCCGATGCGATCAAGACCGGCATGCTGCATGATGTCCCCGTGATCGAGGCGGTGGCGCAGGCAATCGCTGAACACGGGGCCGGCCTGCCGCTTGTCAGCGATCCGGTGATGGTTGCCAAGGGCGGCGCGGCGCTGCTCGAACCGGGTGCCGTCGACAGCCTCAAGCGCGTGCTACTTCCGATGGTGACGCTGCTGACGCCCAATCTGCCCGAGGCCGAAATCCTCGCCGGGATGGCGATCAACGGACTGAGCGAAATGAAGCGGGCGGCGGAGAGCTTGCGATCCCTGGGGCCCCAGGCGGTGCTGCTGAAGGGCGGTCACTTGGCGGGCGACACAATCCACGATGTCCTGGCAATCGAGGACAGCATCGAAATCTACGACAGCCCGCGCATCGAGACTTCGAGTACCCACGGCACCGGCTGCACCCTGGCCTCTGCGATCGCCACTGGGCTGGCCCAGAGTATGGCGCTGCCGGACGCGGTCGTGCGCGCGCGCGCCTACGTTCGTGAAGCAATTCGTACGGCGCCGGATATTGGCGACGGCTACGGGCCGCTCAATCATGGGCATACGGCTATGCCTTTCGACGGAACGCGGAACGCAAGGCAGGAAACGTGAATATGGCAAATAGTAATACTTCCGCTGACAAACCAACCCAACCCAGTCCCGAGGTCATGGCGCTGTGGCCCAAGAAATCCGGCAACGCCATTAACGGGTTCGGCGAGGACTGGCACAAACCCCGCCCGGTCTTCTGGCGCTCCGATGGCAAGTCGATCTCCCATACCGACGTGCTGTTCTACTTCTACGCCAAGGACCGCGACAACGAAGCGATCAGCGCCTCCCGCCGCTACCGCGAGGAAACCAAGGCGATCGTGACGAGCGATATCGCGGCATCGAAAGCCGAGGGTACGCCGATGAAATGGTCCCGCGCGATCAAGAAGGCGGCGGTGGAATTTCACGCCGATGAAGTTGGCGTTTGCGCTTACAAGCCGGAATGGACCTACGACGACCGGCCTGTGCCGCGGGGCAAGTGGGCAATCGTCTTAGGGTTCGCCCACGACTACGAGAACATGAAGACCGCCCCCCACGAGAAGGCCTATGTCGAGGTTATGGCGCAATACGCGCGCGCCGGCGCGGCGGCCAAGCATCTGGCCAACTGGATCCGCGAGCAAGGCCATTTCGCCGAGGCCAAAACTGGCCCAAGCACCGAGGATGTGCTGATGATCCCGGCGGCCATCGAAGCGGGGCTGGGCGAGCTCGGCAAGCACGGCTCGATGATCAATAAGAACCATGGATCGAGCTTCAGACTATCGATGGTCCTGACCGATTTACCGCTGCAACCGGACGCACCCGAGATATTCGGCGGCGATGAGTTCTGCTTGAACTGTCAGGTTTGCGCCAAGGCGTGCCCCCCCGACGCCATCCATGCGGAAAAGCAGAAGGTTCGCGGCGAAACCAAATGGTATGTCGATTTCGACAAGTGCCTACCTTATTTTGTCGACAACAAGACCTGCGGGATCTGTCTCGCAGTTTGCCCGTGGAGCCGCGCCGGCATCGCCGAAAATCTGATCCAGAAAATGGCCCGCCGGCGAGCGATCGAGGTGCCTAAGCCTTAGATAACTCCGCGCCCGGCGCGTGGGCCGGCTTCGGCAAGCTCACGCAGGCTGATCAGCGCACCTTCGAGAGTTGCCCGGTCAGAGACCGCCGATAGGGTAATGCGCACGGCTTCGGGAGCGGATTCGGGATCGAGGGCAAAGGCCGACAGTGAAGCGACGCGAATGCCACGGTCGAGGGCCGCACCGACGAACTCGTCACGCCGCCACGGACGCGGCAGTTCGACCATGACATGCAGGCTCGACGGGCTGCCGCGCAACGTGAATCCGGCCAAGTGCTCGGACGCCAGTTTTTGACGCGCCGCGGCCTCGTGGCCGAGTTGTTCAACCATCGCATCGGCAGTCCCGTCCTCGATCCAACGCCGTACGACCTCGTGGGTCAGCGCCGGCTGAGCGACAGAGGCCCCATAGACGGCATCGGCGAAGCGGGAAACCAAGTGCTCGGGCGCCACCAGCCAGCCAACCCTCAGGCCTGGCGCGAGGCATTTCGAGGCGCTGGTCAAATAAACAGTCCGTTCGGGTGCGAAGGCGGCGATCGGCGGCGAGCGACCCGGCAGAAGGTATCCGTAGACATCGTCCTCAACGATGACGAGATCGCGGCGCCTGGCGATTTCCGCGACGGCGCGCCGGCGGTCTTCGCCCATCACCGAGGCGGTCGGGTTCTGCACCGTCGGTACGACGACAACGAGCTTGGCCCCGCTTTTCGCGGCGGCTTCGTCGAGCGCCTCGGGGATCATCCCCTCGTTGTCGAGGGCGACGCCGGAGAGTTCGATACTGCGCATACGCGCGGGATCGATCAGCAACGGAAAACTCAACGCTTCCGTCAGGACGATATCGCCCGGCGCCGCCAATACATCGAGGCAGGTGGCCAGCGCCTGTTGGGCCCCGTGGCTGAGCACGATGCGCTCGGGCGCGTATTCGAGCCCGACGCGCGCCATCCAGTGCGCCGCGGCCACGCGGTGCTCGGGATGCCCCGCCGCCGGCATGTATCTAAGGAAGCTTTCGACGTTCGGTTCCGCCGCCATCTCGGCCAGCGTCCGCGCAAGGGCATCGGCATTGGCCAGACCGATCGAAATATTGACGCTTAGGTCGAGTACGTCGCTGCTCGCCGGTGGCAGTAGGGGTGCAGAGCGGCTGGAGTCCGGCGATTTAACGAAAGTCCCGCGGCCGATCTCGCCACTAACCAGACCGCGCTGCTCGGCCAGCATGTAACCCCGGCTGACCGTACCGACCGTGACTTCGAGCCGCCAGGCAAGATCGCGTTGGGGCGGCAGCTTCTCTCCCGGCGCCAGCACGCCTTGGCTGACCGCCTCGGCGATGGAATCGGCGATCGCCCGGTAGCGCGGGCCGGACCGGCTGGCAAGGTCGGGGGTCCATATTGTCATGGTGTCAATATTTGCATTGACTGTACCAATTCGTCAAGACTAATAACATGAAAACAAACTTCACAAGGGCATGATTTCAGAAATGGAGTTAGCTGTGAGATATTGGACCGATACAATATCGATGGATTGGCTCAAGACACTGCAATGGACCGGTCGGATCTTTGGCCACCTCACCAAATTGGCCGGATATCTCTACGTCTGGCGCGAGCGTTCTGCCGGGCGTCGGCAACTGCTCACGCTGGACCATGGGATGTTGAAAGATATAGGGACCAGTAGTGCCGAAGCCGCGCGTGAGGCGGGCAAACCGTTCTGGAAGGAGTAGGTCGCCATGACGAATATTCCGCTCTATCAGGTCGATGCGTTCACTTCGAAAGCCTTTGGCGGCAACCCAGCGGCGGTTTGCCCGCTCGATGCCTGGCTCGATGATGCAACCATGCAGTCGATCGCTTTGGAGAACAATCTCTCCGAAACCGCATTCTTCAAACCCCGGCCGGACGGTGACTACGACCTGCGCTGGTTCACCCCTGTCCACGAGGTCGATCTGTGCGGCCACGCGACACTAGCCTCGGGTCACGTCATCCTTGAATTGCTGGAAAATGGGCGAGATGGGGTCACCTTCCACACCCGCAGCGGCGCGCTTACGGTCGCACGGGAGGACAACCGTCTAGCAATGAGTTTCCCCGCCTGGCCGGCGAAGCCCGCCGAGATCGGTGACGTTGCCGGGGCAATCGGCGTCGAACCGGAGGCAGTGCTGACCCATACCTACGCCATGGCCGTTCTCAGCGATGCGCAGACCGTGATCGGGGTTCGGCCGGATTTCGCGCGCGTCGCGGCACTGAAAGTCCCTGAACTGATCATCACTGCACCGGGCGAGGACGCCGACTTCGTCTCCCGCTTTTTCGCTCCCAAGGCCGGCATCCCCGAAGACCCGGTGACCGGCTCGGCCCACTGCACGCTCATTCCTTATTGGTCGGCCAAACTCGGCAAGACCGAAATGTTTGCCCGTCAGGTCTCCCAGCGCGGCGGCGAGATTTACTGCCGCGACGAAGGCGAGCGGGTCCGCGTCGGCGGCGATGCGGTGCTGGTGATCGAGGGAACCTTCAAGCTGTGAGCGAAGCTACGCCGGCAAGTCTGGCGCCGCGGACCACCAGCGTTTCGCCCGCCGTCGCGCTGATCGGCGGAGGCGCGCTCCTGCTATGGGGCGGCACGGCGATCGCCAACAAGATCGCTATTGGGCATATGGATGCGATGACCGCTGGCGTCCTGCGCTCACTTCTCGCCGGGCTGATCGCGGCAGGGGCGGCCTTCGCCTGGCGGCTGCCCTTTCCCAAACCCGCACGCCAACGCGGGCTTCTGGCAATATCCGGGATTACCAGCTTTGCCATTTGGCCGCTCCTTCTCAGCCTCGGCCTCGGCCTGACGACGGCCAGCCACGCCGCCTTGATTATGGCCATGATCCCGGTCTTCACAGGCTTAATCGCCGCGGGCTTCGAGCGAAACTGGCCGCGGGCCGGCTGGTGGACAGGGGTCGTGATCGCGGTGATCGGCGCCTTCTTCCTCGTTTTTTACCGAACCGATGGCGCGCTTCTGGCCGACGGCGGAAGCGTAGCGGGCGATCTCATCATTCTGTCGGGTGCCGGCATCTGCGCGCTCGGCTATGTTGCCGGCGGCAAGCTGACGCCGGTGATCGGCACCTGGTCGACGACATTCTGGGGGCTGGCGATCGCCAGCATCGTCCTGATCCCGACTTTCGTCCTGCTCGCTCCGCGCACCGACTGGTCGTCGGTCGGCGCCGGTGGCTGGGCGGCCATCGCCTACCTAACAATCATGTCCTCGCTGCTCGGCTACGCCGGCTGGTTCTGGGCGCTGGGACATGGTGGGATCGCCCGCATCGGTTCCTGGCAATTCGCCCAGCCGGTCATCACCCTTGCTCTGGCGGCTATGGTTCTGGGCGAGGCGCTGACATGGCCGCTGCTGGTCGCTGGCGGTACTATCCTCGTCGGCACGGCGATCGCCCAACGCAAGACCAATTCCCCCTAACCTCAAGACCCGTAGCGTCAAGGAGTAACCCAAATGACCGACCTCGCGCGTATCCAAACCGCTGCCGACTTGGTTCAATTGGCAATTGGATCAACGCCGCAGTTGAACTGGCCACTCCTGTCGGTCCGCTGCGGGACCGAGGTCTGGGTCAAGCACGAGAATCACAATCCCACCGGCGCCTTCAAGATCAGGGGCGGGCTGGTCTATATGGACGCGCTCAAACGCTCCAAGCCGGACACCGAAGGCGTCATCTGCGCCACCCGTGGTAACCACGGCCAGAGCATCGCCACCGCCGCAAGTAAATTTGCCCTCAAGGCAGTGATCGTCGTGCCCCACCGCAATTCACAGGAAAAGAACACCGCCATGGCGGCCCAGGGCGGCGAGTTGATCGAGCACGGTCACGATTTCCAGGAGGCCCTGGAATACGCACAATCCCTGGCCGAGGAACGCGGCCTGCACATGGTGGACTCGTTCCACGAGTATCTCGTGACCGGTGTCGCCACCTACGCCTTTGAGCTGTTCGGCGCGGTGCCCGACATTGACACGGTCTATGTGCCGATCGGTCTCGGATCGGGGATATGCGGCACTATCGCCGCGCGCAATGCACTTGGGCTGAAGTCGAAGATCGTCGGTGTTGTGTCCGAAAACGCGCCCGCCTACGCGCTGTCCTTCAAGGCCGGCAAGCCGGTCTCGACCAACTCCGCCGATACGATGGCCGATGGGGTCGCATGCCGGGTGCCGGTCGACGAAGCCGTCTCTACGATCAATGACAATATCGAACGCGTCGTCGAGGTCACCGAAGCCGAGATCAAGGCGGCCATGCGGCACATCTATACCGACACCCACAACGTCGCCGAGGGCGCCGGCGCGGTGGCGCTGGCAGCGCTCCTGCAAGAGCGCGAGGCGATGGCGGGTGCCCGCGTGGCCGTCGTACTCTCGGGCGGCAATATCGATATCGATGTCTACCAGGCCATTCTGGCGGAGGGTTGATGCGTGAATGCGATGCGCGAAGATTACGATCGCCTCGAGGAAGTCTTTGCCGCCGCAAGCGCCGGTGCCGCCACCTTCCATCGCGATCTTGCCGAACGGCCGGTCGCGGCGGACTATACTGATCAGATTAGGCCGACGGAGACCCTCCCCGAGAAGGGAGACGGCGCTCTGGCCGCGCTCAGGCGGTTCGAGGCGGAGATCGTCCCCGGCCTTTCGGGTAGCGTCGGCCCACGCTATCTCGGCCTGGTCACCGGCGGCGCCACCCCAGCCGCCCTCGCCGGCGACTGGCTCGCCGCCTCGGTCGACCAGAACCTCGCCTTGCCCGGCGATTCGATCGCCACCGCGATTACCCTGCGCACCCTCGACTTTCTCAAAGACCTCTTCGGTCTGCCGCGCGAAGCTTTCGAGGGTAGTTTTACGACGGGCGCGACGGGCTCGAACCTCCTCGGCCTAACGACGGCGCGGGAATGGTGCGCCGAAAAGGCTGGCGTTAGCGCTGCCGAGGTCGGCATGCAGGGGCTGCCGGCAATCCCCGTTCTCTCGGCCTGCCCCCATGCCAGCATGATTAAGGTATTGAGCGTCACCGGCTTCGGGCGCAACGCACTGGTCCCGGTGGCGCGGCTGCCCGGCAGCGAGGCGATGGACGCAAGCGCCCTCGATGCGGCGCTGGGCGAGCAGGCGGATGGCCCCAAGATCGTCGTCGCCAGCGCCGGCACGGTGACGATGACCGACTTCGATGATCTGAACGCCGTCGCCGATATCTGCGCCCGGCACGATGCCTGGTTGCATGTCGACGCTGCATTCGGCGCCTTCGCCCGCTGCTTGCCCGAGCTGGCCGAGTTGGCCGCTGGACTCGAACGCGCCGATTCGATTGCCGGCGACTGCCACAAATGGCGCAACGTGCCCTACGATAGTGGCTTCTTTTTCACCCGCCACGGCGATCTGCTGGAACGCGCACAAGGGTTGTCGGCCGCCTACCTGGCGACCGGCTCGGCCGAGCCCGCGATGATGTCGCGCACGATAGAAAGCTCCCAGCGCTTCCGCGCCCTACCCGTCTGGATGACACTCGTCGCTTATGGGCGCGAGGGCGTGGAGGACGTTGTCCGGGCCAATTGCGCGCAAGCGTCCAAGCTCGCCGCGTGGATCGAGGCGGAGCCGGGCTTTACGCTCCTGTGCCCGGCCCGGCTCAATGTCGTTGTCCTCAGTGTTGCTGAGGAGGATGGTACGCCGGCCAGTGCCGAGCGCAACGGCGCGCTGCTGGCGGCACTGGCGCGCGGCGGCACTGTGTTTGCCTCGCCCGGAGCGGTCGGCGAGCACGCCGGCATCCGCATGTGTTTCAGCAACTGGATGACCGACGATGCTGATTTGCCGATAATCTTCGAAGCCTTTACGCTGGCGCGCGCGAGCTTGTAGGGAATCGCACCATGACCGACGAAATCTTCCGCCAGGACGCTTACGCTAAAAGCTGCGAGGCCAAGGTGGTCGCCGTAAGCGAGACCGGGATCGAGCTCGACCGAACGGTCTTCTACCCGACCAGCGGCGGCCAGCCGGGCGATACCGGCGCCCTCGAGACTGCCAGTGGTGCGACGATCCGCATCGCCGATACGCGCAAGGATCGCGACACCGGTGCCCACCTGCATATCCCCGAGGATGAGGGCCACGGCCTCAAACTCGGTGACGCCGTGACCGCCGAGATCGACTGGGACCGCCGGCACCGACTGATGCGCATGCATAGTTGCATGCACCTTCTATGTTCGATCATCGAGGGCGAAGTGACCGGCGGACAGGTTGGCGACATCAAGTCACGGCTCGACTTCAACCTGCCCAATACGCAGCTCGACAAGGAAGCGATTACAACCGAACTCAACCGGCTGATCGAGCGCGATGCGCCCCTAACTGCGAGCTGGATCACCGATGCCGAGCTGGACGCCAAGCCCGAGCTTGTCCGCACCATGACCGTCCGCCCGCCAAGCGGCGCCGGCAAGGTGCGGCTGATGGAGATCGAGGGCATCGATCTGCAGCCTTGTGGTGGCACCCATGTCGCGCGAACCGGCGAAATCGGTCGGGTGCGGGTCGGCAAGATCGAGAATAAGGGCCGCCAGAATCGCCGCATCAACATCCTGTTCGACGAATAATATGCAATCGTTTCGTTGATTCAGGATCGCTTATCGTCGCGAGCAGAGCTTCTATGCGCGCATGGCGGCAATGCTTTCAATCTGCTTGGCAAGGCACCGAACTGGAGCGTAGGACTCGCCAATAGTCTGGCAACCCGGCCTGAGTGGGAATACGCACATGCCCAACGAGAACACAATATCCGACGGAGCGGCCACGATGCGTTCGCGCACGGTAAACTGGGTCGATCCGCGTCCGACGGCAAAACAGGCTCTGTCCATGACCGGGCTCGACTATATACGCGCCAGCCGGGACAATGAGGTGCCGAAGGCGCCGATGGCCGCCACCCTCGGTTTCGAGATTACTGAGGTTGATGAGGGTCGGGTAGTCTTTACATGCACCCCCGGCGAGCATCACTACAATAACATCGGCATCGTCCACGGCGGCCTCGTCTCGGCCCTCATCGACAGCGCCACCGGTTGCGCCGTACATACGACTTTGCCCAAGGGCACCGGTTATTCGACGATAAATCTTTCCGTCGACATGCTGCGCCCGGTCACAGATGCGACCGGGACCCTCCGCGTCGAGGCTAGTGTCGTCAATCGCGGATCGCGAATCGCCATCGCCAGCGCGGATGTGATCGGCGATAAAGACGGCAAGCGCTACGCGCGCGGTCAGACGACCTGCCTGATCTTTGTCACCGAAGCAGACCGCCGATGAGCGTGGAGATCTCGCAGGCCCTCGGGCCGGGCGACGTCAAGGAAATCCACCAGCTCTTCGTCGAGTACGCCGAGTCCCTTGACTACGATCTTTGCTTTCAGAAATTCGATGAGGAAGTCGCTAATTTGCCCGGCGCTTACGCCCCGCCGGGCGGACGGCTCTTGCTGGCGCGCACGGGGAGCGCGGTGGCCGGCAGCATTGGCCTGCGTCCCCTAGAGCAGAGAAATTGCGAGATGAAGCGGCTCTACGTGCGCCCACAATTCCGCGCTATCAAGGCTGGGCGGCGGCTTGCCGAGGCGGTGATCGATGAAGCCCGCGCTGAAGGCTATGGCAAGATGCGGCTGGATACCTTGCCGACCATGGACGCAGCGGTTTCGCTTTACCGCGCTCTCGGTTTCAAGGAAATCGCCCCCTACTACGACAATCCGATCCAAGGGGTCCGCTACTACGAGCTTGATCTCACCAGCAGCCTATGAGCATGGAACCGCCGATACGGTGACCCAACACCAGAATTCGGTAGCCGGCTTTCTGACATGCGCGACCGCGCACCGCGCCTTATGGCGAGAGCCAAGGCCGCGGACGCGGCCACCTGGCACCTGAGGAAATATACGCCTGAGGAAATATAAAATGCGTAACGAGCTCTATTTCGATGATTTCAAGGTCGGCGAAACGTTCAAGACCTTTAGCGTAACTGTCACCGATGGGGCGATCATCGATTTCGCGATGCGCTGGGATCCTTACGACTTCCATGTCAGCACCGAAGCCGCCCGGAATCATCCGCTCGGGCTCGATACCGTGTTCGCCAGCGGCTTCCATACCCTATGCCTCAGCTTTCGGCTGTTCTCGCAAACCGGGGTGTTGCGCGATTGCGCTATTTCCGGCGGCGGTATCGACGGCCTGCGCTGGTTCAAGCCGGTGGTGCCCGGTGATACGATCCATGCAGCGGTCGAGGTGATCGCGACCAGGGCCTCCAAATCCAACCCCCAGCGTGGCGTCGTGACCATGCGCCACGACACTGTCAACCAAGACGGCGATGTCGTGTTGACCCTCGAATGCGCCCACATCGTCAGCCGTCGGCCCAAAGCAGAAAGATGATCGTTAGCCAGCGATGGTGAAGGCCCTCACGACTCTATCTAACAATCCTTCAATCGCCGGCGAACACTGGGCGTTCCTTCTTCACGAAAGCATCGTAGGCGCGCTGGAAGTCGCGGGTCTGCATGCAGATCGCCTGGGCCTGGGCCTCGGCCTCGATAAACTCATCAAGGTTCATGTCCCATTCCTTGTTGATCATCATTTTGGTCATTGCGTGACCGAATGTCGGGCCATTGGCCAAGGACTGCGCCAGCTTCTCGGCCTCGGCCATGAGCTCGGACTGCGCCACCAGACGATTGAAGAAGCCCCAGCGCTCGGCTTCCTCGCCGCCCATCGAGCGGCCGGTGAACAGAAGCTCTTGCGCCCGGCCCTGGCCGATGATCCGCGGCAACATGGCGCACGCCCCCATATCGGCGCCCGACAGACCGACGCGCACGAACAGGAAGGCGACTTTGGCTTCCGGCGTACCGATCCGCAGATCGGCAGCCATGGCAACGCAGGCGCCGGCACCAGCACAGACCCCGTCGATCGCGGCGATCACCGTCTGCGGGCATTTGCGGATCGACTTCACCAGATCCCCAGTCATCCGGGTGAAATTCATCAATCCCGTCATGTCCATGTCGAGCAGCGGGCCGATGATGTCGTGGACGTCGCCGCCCGAA
>JAPULJ010000256.1 GCA_027295145.1 Alphaproteobacteria bacterium
ATTCGGGTATCCCAGACTATGATCGCCACCGGCGATGATAGGGAAGGCGCCGGAAGTGTAAATATGCGAAATAGCCTTCGATACTTGGTCAAAGGTTTTTTCGATATTGCCGGGAATGACAAAAACGTCGCCAGCATCACACAGGTCAAGCTCCTCAAACAAATCGACCGCACCATCAACACAATAGCCGTCGTATACGGCAGATATTCGTCGAATTCCTTGCGGCCCGAACCTCGTACCTGGGCGATATGTCGTCCCGGTATCAAAGGGCACACCGACAAAAGCTGCTTCATAGTTCCCGACGTCACGAATGTCCTCGCAGTAAGGCGTTTTCATAAACGTATTGATTCCGGCAAACGCGGGCAGATGCCCCCGACTAAATAAAGAAATCGTTCGGTCGTTGATCGAGTCGGCGGCTTCAAGTCCAAGCTCCAAACCGCGCTGAATTTCCTGTTCTTGCTTGCTTTGAGAGATCCGGCCAAGTCTTTTCAGATTACGGTTGCCACGCAACTCGCCCGTTTTTGGATCTGGCATTTTTGGTACTTTCTTTAAAATTCACGTTGTGAGGATATGACTGTTTGGCGAGCCGAGCATGGAAATACACAAAATTCCGACCTAGCCAGCACAGTCAACCAAATGAGTTACGGGCCGACTTGACCAATCCAGGGGTTGGAATTGTACGTCTTCTACGCACCAACCAAGACTAGGACTTCTTCTACGCACCAACCGAGACTAGGACCTCCAGCAGATCCAACCCTGAAAACTGAGTGCAAATTCAGATGCTTTACACATCCATTAGCCGATCGACGTCGAGTATGGAGCATTCGATTATACGACGAAAAGGCGGATAAAATTGATTTATTTCATCAAATTTATTGATGGTATGTAATTTCAGGTAAGACCTCATCTCTCAGATCTCGGCCATTCAATTTGAATGGCCTAAATTTGCCGATATCGCCGAAGATATTCGAGCGTTAGCGTACGCGCCCGATGCGATGGTGCAGTCGGATTGGAAATCACAAAAATATCGGATTTGGGTTCATTGCCGGGGCCCAAAACGGGGCGCAACTTCCCATCCGCTACCTCACGTGCAACGAATGCGACGGGCAAAAAACACAGCCCGACGCCCAGGATCGTCAAGCGGCGGGCTTCCTCCAGGTGTTCAGAGAGGCCTGCCACTCGCCTGCCCAGATCGTAATGTTGACGAAACTTGGTTTGCTGCTCCGGCTCGTCGGCACCTGTCAAAATAAAAGAATATTCCGCCAAGTCTGCAGGATCATCGACCATCGCCCCGAATAAGGGATGGGTCCGCCCACAGTAAGGCCGGTACACTTCCTGATACAATACTTCATAATGTAAACTAGGCGTTCGAAGCGTTACCGGCGCAATACCAATTTCAACCTCGTTTTTTATCACGCTACGCTGGATGACGTCCCATGTTGCGACGCTGACAAACAATTCGACATTTGGAAAATCTCGATGAAATTCTCCCAAGGCGGCATCGATACTTTCGTCGACAAGATTACTGATAAGTTGAATGCGGACCCGGCCGCGTATGTCACTCGCGGCATCTGCCAGGACATGGGGAATTTGGCTGACGGCGCCAAAAATTTTCTCGCATATCTCGGATAGTAGTTCTCCGTCGCTGGTAAGTTCAAACCAACCTGGACCACGTTGGCACAAATTGGCGCCAGCATGTTCTTCCAATCGTCGTAAAGCCATGCTTATGGCGGGTTGATCTCGACCGGTCCGGCGCGCTGCTTTGCTCACGCCGCCGGCGCGGACGATTTCATGAAAGGTGCGTAAAAGGTTCCAATCCAGATTGCGGGCAAACCGCTGGCCGGTTTGTGGTTGGGTCTCAGCACTGATAGGCGATTCGTGACGTTCCGACATCTATCTCGTCAAATTTTCAAACTAAATCTTTGCTAGTGCGACAATACCATTACTCCGATGAAAACAAGAATGAGGCCGAGGTATTGCACGACGCCGATGGGCAATGTCTGACCGAATTGGTTGCACCAGGAACGCACTGTCTCGTGGCAAATTTCGATCCCCCGTTTATGAAACGGATCCTCAACCTGCCGCAATGACAATTGAAAACGGACATACCTCATCACCGTTAGGCGGCATACCTCGGGCGATGTCTTGAATTACCGGAACGGAATTCTCACCCGAACCAGCCCATACCGTTAGTGAGTGGCTTACAGCCCCATCTGCGCCTTCACACCGCCAATGAAGGTTTCGTCGTCCACCACCTTGCGGTTGGCCAAATATTCAACCGCATCGTCACCCGCCGTGTAGCGCAGGGTGGTTGTACCATCGGTGACAGCGTTCCAGATCACCTCGGCCACGACCTCTGGTTCAGAGCCGTTGTCAACACTTATTTGAGCCATCGCCGCCATCATGGTTTGCACTATGGGCTGGTATTCTTCAATGCTATCGTCATTGGCAAAGTCCAGCGAGCGGCCAGCAAAATCGGTTTTGATTACGCCCGGCTCGACGATCTTCATTTTGATGCCAAGCGGTTCCAACTCGTAGCACAGCGCCTCGGACAGACCTTCAACGGCGAATTTAGTGCCATGATAAAGCGTACCCAGCGGGAAGGTCAGCTTGCCGCCGATCGAGCTGACATTCACGATCACACCCGCTTTGGCAGCACGCATATGAGGCAATACGGCCTGAGTTGTGGCCAACAAACCAATTACATTGGTGTCGAACTGACGCCGGATACCCTCGAGAGGGAAAGCCTCCAGCGGTCCCCATGCACCGTAGCCTGCGTTGTTCAAAAGTGCGTCGATTGCGCCAAACCGATCCAGTCCGGCGTCAACGGCCGCCTTGATCGTGGCATCGTTGGTGACGTCAAGCCGAGTGACAAGAACGTTGTCCAGCGAAGAGAGGTCTTCTTCGGCCTCAGGGTTACGCATGGTGGCAACGACGTTCCAGCCTTTGTCGTGGAACAGTTTGGCGGTTACCTTGCCTATACCAGAAGAAGCGCCGGTGATAAGGATTGTGTTGGTCATGGTAATTCCTTTCGAGTAAGGGCGCTTTGCAAACGTCCTGTGGTATTCCGATTAAATATAGTATGAAGGTGTCAGGTCACTGATCAATCACGGATCGCGCCAATCACCTTGCCTATCGTGCCAAAATAGAGATCAGCGCAATGTCTGCCGGCGCGCTTGCGCCGGGGTCATGCCGGTCCAGCCGTGAAAGGCACGATAGAATGAGTTTGGGTCGCGATAGGCCAGCAGATATGAGATCTCCTCGACACTCATTTCGCCGTGGCGCAGATAGTGCCTGGACAGGTCGGCACGGGTGGAGTCCAACACCGCTTGAAAGCTCGAACCTTCGTCCTTCAGCTTCCTTTGCAGGCTGCGGCGCGACATGATGAGCCGCTCGCAAACCACTTCGACGGAGCTATGTCCGCTGGGCAACATCTCCAACAGCGCGTTGCGCACGCGGGTCGAGATGGGTGTACCCGTCTGACGTTCAGCCAGCTGGCGGTTCAAGTCACTTTCGAAATGCGCCCACAGCTCGGGGTTTTCCGAAATTAGTGGGCGATAGGCATCTTCGCGGGTCAGCGTCAGCGTCGGGTGCACGGCTAATCCGGCCGGCACGCCGAAATAGTTGTCCAGCGCGGCCTGATCCACCAGATGCGCAGGCAGTGCCACAGACACCGGCACGATCTTCGCCGCGGTGGACACGCGACTGGCCTCAAGGAAATAGACCATCTCGAATGCCGCAAGGCTGTTGGGGATCGTCAGCGCCGGGTCCGCGGGCCGGATGGTCAGGGAAACGCTGTTTTCCGTATGGGAGATGTTGAACCGCATCGGCCCCAGCAGGGGTTTGAACACCGACAGGCGTTCCAGTCCGGTCACAATGTTGGGGCTGCAGTAGAAGGCAAACAGCGTGGATACGAAGGGGCCGCGGGCAAAGGCTATACCTAGCTCACGTGCAAGTTCGGGGCGATTCGCCTCGCTAACCATTGCTTCCCACAGCGCAAAGAATTGCGTGCCGGTGACGCCTTTGGGTTCGTTCTGCAGGAAATCCGGCGGCAGGCCTGCGCGACGCATGACCTGCGCGGCGGACAGGTTCAGCATCTTGCACAGCCGCAACATGGGTTTGGCCATCGGGTATCGGGGCGGTACGGGCATGGGGCCTCCTGTCCTGGCCGGGGCATCCGGCGGTCCCTATTTTGGGCGCAATAATTTCGTGCGCCAGAGGCGACTGGGCCGTTGGCACATTTTGTTATGTGTTTGGCGCAATACGCAAGAATAATGAAGCGCTGGCTTGCTCTAGAGTGAGGGATTATTTCTCCGGCGTTCTCAGTTTATCGTGTTTACTAGCTGAGTGAGCCAGCGGGAAGAAAGGGCGCATACAAAATGATGGTTTTAGAAATTCCAAGCACTTAGAAAATCTTGGTGGTGCAGGCAGTCCGGAGCGAACCCGTCTCCGCTGATTTCCCTGTTAAACAGGGAAATAACAGGGAATTTTCGCGGAATCGACCCATAATGACTCGGATCGGGCGCTCTAACGATCTGATATCACAGGGCTATTTCGCCGAAATCCCTACACAACGGAACAGGAAAATATTTTGTCCGAACAGGGAATTTAAATTGCCGAACAGGGAATTATTCGCCAGGTCAGCTAACCGCCCTCCGCGTTCTCCCGCAGGTTCAAATCGGGGGCCCGCAAACACCTATACCGAACTTGGTTAGTCTGGGTCCGAAACAAAACAGCTGTCTCTTAATCAGCGGGTCATAGGTTCGAGTCCTATATCGCCCACCAATAGAATCAAGGGCTTAGCCGGAAACGGCTAGGCTCTTTTTCTTAATTTTTCTGCTGGGGTCACGCTGAGGGTCACAAAACGTCCCCTCAAGTGGGCGTCGGCAGTTCTTTCGTGATCCTGCTAGGCAGTAGGCTGCGGGTCCCATATTGCCAATCCGGCGTTCCAGTCCGTTCGTCATATGGCGACCCCTTCCTCGTCTGCTTTTAGTTCGTCAATTAACCGGTCGAGTTCGGCATCGGGCAGGTTCTTGATAACGCGATCCCGCTCATCTTCGGATGCCTGAAGCAGCTTGTGCAGGTTTACAATCCCGCTCGCCGCTTCCAGCCGTTCAAGCCGTCGTGTCATGTTTCTCACCTGCTCGCTTTCTCCAACGCCGTCAGACGAGTCTCCAAATCGGTGGATTCGATGGTTCTCCGTCTCTTATCCAAAAGCTCCGAGACGGCTATCGCCTCGTCCAACATCAACTCTCCATCCACCCTTCGCTACTCACTAAAGCACTGCATGACCGCCTCGTTCGATCCGAACGAAGCTCTAAAGACAGTTTGCTTTGCCCGAACCAATCAGCGGCGGCGACATCCCTGCGCCCGCAATCTTCGCCATCCCGCCCAGAGAAGGGCAATGACCAGTGGTACGCCCCAAAACACGTAAGGGTCGTAGAGAATCTCGGCTAGGAACTCGAGGGCTGTCATATTGAGGATCGGAAAATGCGCCGCAGCTGTCTGAGCCGGGGAAGATACGCGCCGACCTTGTGCTTGTACCGCAAATACTCGTCCCCGAAGATCCGGATCAATCGCCGCTCCTCGTAATGCGCGCCAATGACCATGTAGGACGCGAACAAGGCGGTATAGATCAGATTGTTCAGCGACGGCCCGCTGGTAAGCAGGAACAGCAAACCGCCCGCCAGCATGGGGTGGCGTATCCAGCCGTATACCCCACGCACCTCCAGCCGGTCCGTCCCGAAAATCCGCATCGGCTCGCGCGCCGACCGCCCTAGCATCACACCAAGGCCCCGCCATGCCTGCTTGAAGCCGAGGAACTCAAAGTAGTCGTTCTGGATGAAGGCTACATAGATGAGAGCTATCGCGCCGAGATGGATAGCCGTGATGATCTGCCACAGCCAGTCCGGATAAACGACGAGCCAGATATCGTTGTCCGGATTCCGCGCCCAATGCAGCGACGCGATGGTCCAGTAGAGCGCCGCGAAACTGAGCGCGCAGTAGATGAGACGCCAGAAGTGCTCGACGAAGAAAGGAGAAATCCAGCGTGCCAGGGCATTCTTGCAGGGCTCCCGCGCGCCAACCGAGTGAAGGAAGCCAAAGAGCGCGAAGGCCGTCGCCGACGCCCAATAAGCCTCAATGAAGGACATGTCGAAAGCTCGAAGGAAACCAGCCGCACGCCGTGAGCGCCGCGGCCTCACCACCATTCATGTGCGCATACACCCGCGTATGAAGGCTCCGGCCTTTGCCGTTACCGATCACAGTCCACGACCGATCAGGGCAGCTCTAAGACGCCGATCCTCTCCGATGACCGGTACGCCCACCGGGGCGCCTATCCCGATTTCCCTCTGGCTTCATAAGCCTCGATCGCTGACTTGAGGTCGGAATACTCAGAACATCCGAAGGTGCAGATATTGTCCAGCTTCTTGAGCTGTGCCTTGGCCTTTTCTAGCTGGTTAGTCTGCAGGTAGAGTTCGCCCAGGTACTCAAGCGCACCCTTATGGTTCGGTTTGATGGCGAGAGCCTTTTTGTAGGATTCGAGCGAGCGATCGAATCGCTTCAGCTTGCGGTGGCTGAAACCGATATAGTTCCACGCGTCGGCATTGTTGGGATTTTTCCGAACGACTTTGCCGAGCAGGCCCAAAGCGCGCTCATAGTTCTCAGCTTTGACCGCCGCGACGCCGCGCGCGTAGTCGTCAGGTGTCGTCGGTTTCCTGGATTTGCTGGGCGAACCGACCGCAAATGCGGAGGCGGCAAACACCACGATGAGGAGCGCAACCAGCCCAGCAAACTTAAAGCGTGCTAGTTTCATGACCTTGTTTCCTTGATCTGGCCCGATGGGTGAACTTGTACCTCCCCTCTGTCGATGCACGTCCCTTCCGCCCTAAAGAGCTCAGAACCAGTGCGACCTTGGCGAGCCAGGCATCCAGCGTGCGCTCGTTCCGGACGATCGATGAAGCCTGCAATGCCTGAGAGTACCGAAACCTCGGCATCGAGCCGGCCTTACGACCAAACAGGCTGGCAAGCGATGGCTCGACTCTCGTTTCGCCAGGGTTCAACGAGTGACAGCCGGCGCACGCCCTGAACAGGCGTTTTCCGTTTTCGGCATTGCCCGGATGCATCAACGCCACTGCCTCGCCAGGTACAAGAATGAACAATGCCACACCCAACGCCGAGTAGCGAGTGGCTGTCCGCTTACGGGTGCAAAGCGGACCTCGCGGGAATGCCCGAGTTAGTTTGCTGCTGACCCAAAGCGGACATCTCTCTTATTTCGGTAGTCCGGCCCCGATCAAAGCTTCGAACAGCCTCTTGCGATGCGTGACGTTTTTTAGCCCTTGCGATCTCACGAACAGCTCTGCGCTGAAATGCGGGTCTATATCGAGCACCCTTTTGCGCATTGCCGCGGCCTCATCGGCAAGTTCTAGTTCCGCTGCAAGCGCCGCGCAGAGAACCGGTCCCGGATAAAAATCGGGCTCGCGGCCTACGATTTCCCGGCTAATACGGAGCGCCTCGGTCAAGTTGTCGAGCATATAATTGGACTGAATTTGGCTCATGACCATCCAACCGGCGGCAATAGTCATATCCTGAGTGGCTTTGGTGAGTTGCGCCAAGGCGTCGCCCGGTCTGTCGGCGCTCATGAGAGCCATAGCGTAAGTGCCGCGGCACGCCGCGTTATTGGGTTCCATTTCAAGCGCGGTTTCAGCAGCGACGACGGCATCGTCGAAGTTCCCAAGGGCGATCTCGATTCCCCGCTTGGCGGAATAGGATCTGACATCGTTTGGCGTTTCGGCAAGGGATCGCTCGATATTCGCCTGCGCCTTAGCAATGTACTTCTGCGCCGTTTCGGAATCCGAAATCAAAGCCAGATAGGAATAGCAGTAGGCCTGTACCATGAGCGGGGCCAGGTAGTCGGGATCTTTGGCCAGAGCTTGTTCCATCATGGAAGCGGTCTTGGCCATGCTGTCGGGAGAGAATTTCTGGAATTCGCTAAAACCCTTTGCCAAGAGCTGCCAGGCTTCCAGGTTCTCCGTTCCCCATTGCCATTGGTTGGTGTATGCGCCGGCGCCCAACTCCGTATGAACGCCGATGACGATATTGCGCGTCACATCGTCCTGCACCTCAAAAAGATCGGTTGCGTCATGCTCAAAGCGATCAGCCCATCGCTGTATACCTGTGTGGCGATCCACCAAATGCGCGGACACTCTGATGCGGCTGCCAGCCTTTCGCACCTTGCCGGCTAAAACATAGTGTGCCGCCACTCGGTCGCTAGGTGCAGCCTTGCTATCGTCTATGAGATGCTCATCCGAAACCACAGTCAATTGCGCGATGTTGCCCAGCGCAGCAGCGATGTCTTCGGCGACGCCCTCACAAAAATAACCCAACTCGGCTTCATCAGACAGATTCTCAAAGTGCGATACGGAGATCGTATTTTCCCGCTTCAGTTCAGCCGGTATCACTGGTTGGATTGGTGCTGCGGCACCTCCTTGGGCCGGCCAGCGGAACACGCGAATGGGCCGGGCAATGTTTTTAACTTCGTGCTCGCCGGCATCGGCGAAGTCGGCGTCGATGCGGTTGCCAAGGCTTTCGTGGACGATGGAGGATATGCAGATGCCGCCAGTCTCAGCCAAGGTTTCCAGCCGTGCCGCGACGTTGACGCCATCACCGTAAATGTCTTCGCCGTCGATTATGACATCGCCGAGATTTATGCCAATTCGGAGTTTGATCGGACCGTCGTCGGTGGCAAGTGCTTTTTGTATAACGACCGCGGCCTCAACAGCATTTACAACGGAGGGGAACTCTACCAGGGTGCCGTCGCCCATCAATTTGACGATGCGCCCACCTCGTTTGGCGATTTCGGGATCGAATAGGTTCTGGCGGTGTTCGCGCAGCGCGTTGAGGGTGCCAACCTCATCTTCGGCCATCAGTTTGGAGTAGCCGACGACATCGGACGCCAGAATTGCTGAAAGTCTGCGCTCCAAGCCCTCTCTCCCTCGCCCAAGAGACTAACGACCAAGAACCGGAGAATCCATGCCGTTGGAATGACACCGGCATGTCGGCTTTTGGCTATAAGCAGACATCCTGAGGCCGTTGGCGATGTCCGCTTTCGGGTGTAAAGCGGACATTCGAGACGGTATCAGCAATGTCTGTTCCTGACTCAAAGGATACACTGTGGGAAATGGTTGCGCCCGCCGCATTTTAGTGACCAGAGCTCCTTATTCGATCTCCAGAGCCAAGTTCAGCGGCGAGGCACTACAAACTCCCATCGCGACCGGGCGGGCTCTGCTGTGGCGCAATTATCGACAAAGAGCGTGCGCCAACGATCGGATGGTGAATAGGTCGCTGCTGATTGGGCCCCAACGGTGAGGCAGAGCTCTGACCCAGCGACCGTGAGGCGCCCGTCATCGTGATGGGTAAAACGCTGTAGTCTCGAAGTTTCGAAGAAAGCCATCGACTCATTGCACTTCCGAAGCAGAATCGACGCGCCCGGCAAGGCGGCTGAATTGACGCCTGCCACAGTGATGCAGCGGTCCACGGCCGGGA
>JAPULJ010000257.1 GCA_027295145.1 Alphaproteobacteria bacterium
GGCTGCCGGAATCCCCATCGTCAAGGCCATGCGCGAGGGACTGGCTGCAAATAGGCTTTCGCGAGTCTACGGAATTCTCAACGGTACGAGCAATTTCATACTCACCCAAATGCGAGCAAGCGGGCGATCGTTCGACGAAGTGCTTGCCGAAGCACAAGAGCTAGGTTACGCCGAATCTGAACCTGGATTCGATATAGATGGGGTCGACGCTGGGCACAAACTTGCTATCCTGACCAGCCTGGCATTCGGTTGCCAGATTGATTTCGGCGCAGTGCATATCGAAGGGATCAGGCGAATTACCTCGCTCGATATCGAGTACGCGGAAGAACTCGGCTACCGCATTAAATTGTTGGCAACAGCGCGCCGCACTGAAAACGGGATCGAACAGAGGGTCCATCCTTCTATGGTTCGATCAACGGCGCCGATCGCCTATGTCGAAGGCGTGACCAATGCAGTGGTCGCCGATGGAGATTTCATCGGCAGTACAATCTACGAAGGTCCGGGAGCTGGAGCCGGGCCCACCGCTTCGGCCGTTGTCGCGGACATCGTCGATATTGCGAGAGGCCGCAAGTCGCCAACATTTGCGATCCCGGCCAAGTCGCTCGAGAAATTAAAACCCGCGCCGATGGAGCAGCACAACGGCTCCTACTATATTCGACTTATGGTCGTCGATGAGCCTGGTGTCGTGGCGGACGTCGCGGCGGCGCTGCGCGATGAAATGGTTTCGATGGAAGCCATGCTGCAAAAGGCCCGGGCGCCGCAGGAAGCCGTACCGGTAGTGCTAACGACACACAACTCCAATGAAGCCGCCGTCGTTCGCGCTCTGGACCGTATTGCAAAAATCGCCGCTGTCCGCGAGCCGCCTTGTATGATCCGTATCGAAGACCTGTAGGCCGAGTATAATGAGAGCCTTTAATTAGTGAGGGTGAGTTATGTCCAATACGGGCGGCATGGATAGAAATCTGGCACTTGAAGCCGCGCGCGTAACAGAAGCGGCGGCACTGTCAGCATCGCGCCTAATGGGTCGAGGCGACGAGAAGGCCGCGGACCAAGCCGCAGTCGATGCGATGCGCCACGCGCTGAACAGTCTTTCGATCGATGGCACCGTTGTTATCGGCGAGGGCGAACGCGATGAGGCGCCGATGCTCTTCATCGGAGAGCGGGTCGGCAACCGCAAAGGCCCAAAAATTGATATTGCTCTAGACCCGCTTGAAGGCACGACGATTACGGCGAAGGGAGGCCAGAATGCGCTCGCTGTTATCGCCATGGCCGAGGAGGGTCGTTTTCTCAACGCTCCGGACGTCTACATGGACAAAGTGGCCGTCGGCGGCGGTCTCCCGGCCGGTGTCGTCGATCTCGACGAGACACCTGAGAATAACCTTAAGGAGCTTGCCAAGGTCAAGAAATCGAAGGTCGAGGATCTAGTCGTTTGTATCCTCGATCGCCCGCGTCACGCCGATCTGATCTCTCAGGTTCGGTCGGCTGGCGCCCGCATCCAATTGATTTCCGACGGTGATGTGAGCGGCGTTATTGCGACGGCGATGAAGGAGAGCGGGGTCGATATGTATCTAGGCTCCGGTGGTGCCCCCGAAGGCGTCCTCGCGGCGGCGGCATTGCGCAGTATCGGTGGACAAATGCAAGGTCGGTTGCTGTTTCGTAATGACGACGAGAAATCGCGGGCGGGAAAATGGGGAATTAGTGATCTCAATAGAAAGTATGAGCTTTTGGACATGGCCGACGGTGAGGTCATGTTTGCGGCGACCGGAGTGACCGATGGCTCAATGCTTCGCGGGGTGCGCCGGTTCAGCGGCGGGGCGATGACCCATTCGATCGTGATGCGTTCGAAAACGGGGACTGTACGAATGATTGAAGCACGCCACGATTTCACGCGAAAATCAGGCTTCGATCCGATTGACAGTTGACATCATGAGCGCGGTCGCCGAGAGCGCGAATTTCGAAAACGTGCTCGGCGTTGAGCGGTCGGTCTCAGGCAAACAATGGCGTCCTCGCCTGATGGACGACCGCCTGGGACTGGCATTCGCGCAACGCTTGGCGCTTCCAGAGATCGTGGGGCGCGTACTGGCGGCGCGCGGTGTTGACATTAGCGAAGCCGAAGCGTTCCTCGATCCGAAGCTGCGCAGATACCTCCCCGATCCTATGGTTCTGCGCGATATGGACCGAGCCATCGACCGAATCATCCAGGCATTGGTTGCGGGCGAAAAAGTCGCGGTGTTCGGTGACTATGACGTCGACGGAGCAACATCGGCGGCGCTGTTGAAGCGGTTTTTCAGTGCAATCGGTGCTGATTTGAGGATCTACATCCCCGACCGGATGAAAGAGGGGTACGGACCAAATGGGCCTGCCTTGCAGCGCTTGGCTGAAGAGGGCGTAAAGGTCACGATCACCGTGGATTGTGGAATTTCAGCACACGCTGCCTTACAAGAAGCAGCGGAGGCAGGTCTTGATGTTATCGTCGTCGATCATCATGCCGCGGAGCTGCAATTGCCGCGAGCTCATGCGATCGTCAACCCAAATCGCCTCGATGATACAAGTCAACTGGGGCACTTGGCGGCGGTAGGGGTAACTTTCCTCCTCATTGTCGGTCTCAATCGGCGCCTGCGTGAGACGGGGTGGTTCGAAAACCGCCTCGAGCCCGACCTTCGCCAATGGCTTGATCTGGTCGCTTTGGGAACAATCTGTGATGTCGTTCCGCTGACTGGTCTAAACCGGGCCTTCGTCACCCAGGGTCTGAAAGTATTGGGTCAACGAAATAACCGAGGATTGGCGGCACTTGCCGACGTCGCCGGCGTCCGCGAGATACCAGGTACTTTTCATGCGGGTTTTTTGCTGGGACCTCGAGTGAACGCCGGCGGCCGTGTTGGCGAGGCCGAACTCGGCGCGCGACTTCTTTCGACGGAATATGCCGACGAAGCAGCGCGGCTCGCTGCGCGACTGGATGCTCACAATCATGAGCGCAAGGAGATCGAGGCCGGTGTCCTTGAAGAGGCGTTATCGCAGTCTGAAACCCAATGGCTCGAGCCGGCTAGCCCGCTGATCGTTTCTGGTGAAGGTTGGCACCCTGGTGTGGTCGGGATCGTCGCGTCCCGATTGGTCGAGCGCTATGCAAGGCCGGCAATCGTCATTGCACTGGAAAATGGCATTGGTAAGGGGTCAGGGCGCTCAGTGCCTGGGGTCGATCTTGGAAAGGCGGTACTGGCTGCTCGGCAGGCTGGGCTCCTCGTAAACGGTGGCGGCCATCCGATGGCGGCGGGCTTAACCGTCGAAGAGAACAAACTCGCGGAATTCATGGCGTTTGTGAGTGAACGGATAGAGCGCGATGTGGGACAGAACGGTTATTCACCGAGCATCGGGATCGATGGCAGCTTGACACTGGGCGCGGTGAATGAGGCGCTGATGAGCGATCTGAATTCCCTGGCTCCCTATGGGAGCGGTCATGCCGAGCCGCGGTTTGTCTTCCCTTCGGTCCGCGTGGCGCGCAGCAACATTGTTGGAAATGGTCATGTGCGCTGTTTCCTGGCCGATGAAGCCGGCGGCCGGCTTGGCGGCATTGCATTCCGGGCGGCCGATAGGGCACTGGGAGAGGCATTGCTGCAAGCGCGCAACGCTCTTCTGCATCTCGCCGGGCATTTGCGTGAGAACAATTGGCGGGGGCGATCGGAAATCCAGCTCGTAATCGACGATGCAGCCTTGCCATAGTATTTAACCGAGAAAATGATGGCCGAATAAGGTTAGTGTCGTTGGTATCAGTCCAGATATCTAGCAGTTAGCTCGCGGTATGGAACGGGACGAACCGCAGTCATCCCCAAACTATCGATCTAGGGCTTGATTTATTCCGCGCCACTCCGTAGGTGAACGATCGGCGCGACCCCATCGTCTAGCCTGGTTCAGGACACCACCCTTTCAAGGTGGAGACACGGGTTCAAATCCCGT
>JAPULJ010000258.1 GCA_027295145.1 Alphaproteobacteria bacterium
ACCGGGGTCGCGGGGTCGCGGTGCTGCAGTGTTACGCGACCGCGGATTTGGGCGTCATCGCCTACGAATCAGGCGCCTACGAATCCGCCGCCGATCAGGGCATGATCCTGGACGAACATCTGATCGTCGAGATTGTCCGCCCCGGCACCGGCGATCCTCTGCCCGAAGGCGAGGTCGGCGAGGTCGTGGTGACCACACTCAATCCCGACTATCCGCTGATCCGATTCGCGACCGGCGATCTCTCGGCCATGCTCCCGGGCCAAAGCCCCTGCGGCCGGACCAATGGGCGGCTCAAGGGTTGGCTGGGCCGCGCCGACCAGACCACCAAGATCAAGGGCATGTTCGTCCACCCCGGCCAGGTCGCCCAGGTCGTCAAGCGCCACCCGGAAGTGTTGCGGGCGCGCCTGGTGGTGGCCCGCGACGGCGAGGCCGACACCATGACCCTGCGTTGCGAAGTCGCCGAGTCTGGGGACGCGCTGGCCGGGGACGCGCTGGCGGGGGACGCGCTGGCCGGCGCCATCGCCAAATCACTGCAAGCAATCTGCAAACTCAAAGGCAAGGTCGCGCTCGAAGACCCCGGCACCCTGCCCAACGACGGCAAAGTGATCGACGACACCCGCGATTACGGGTAGGGCGGCTCGTCTCGATACCCTCGATTGAATCTCCCACTCCCCTTTCGGGGCAATGGCTCGCTCCGACGAAATCACAGAATATGGCCATACTCTACGATGCAACTGGCGCCTGGTTATCCGGATCGGTGACCTATGATCGATTAATCGCAAGAGTTCTTTTGACGCTCTTGCTCATTCATAATTTTCCATCGTGGATCGACTGCGCGAACGCCGATCACAAAAGCGATTGTGCCCATGAATCGGGCCCAATCGCGTAATGCCTTGTTGAAATTGAAAGTCAAGCTGTAGCCCAACGCCTTAAGTAAAAACCGCGTGCCCTGGCGTAATGCCAAACCCCGCATGGCGCGCGCGCCGCGATGTTTTTTTTCGAGATAAAGCCGTGCCCAACCGTAGTTCCAGAACTTCTCCCAGTGGTAATGGAGACTGGGGCGCACCGATCCCGCATTGATATGGATAATTCGGGCCTGGGGAGCGAGTATCAAGGGATAACCCGCAGCACGCATGCGCATGCAGAGATCATCGTCGTCGAAATAAAGGAATAGCTTTTCATCGAAACCGCCTAGCTCGTGAATGACCGACATCCGGATCAAGTTGACGGCTCCGGAAACAAATTCAGCACAGAGGTCCCCTTCCGGTACCGGCTCTTGCTGCCGCTTGTTGTACGGAAACGGAATGCTATGGCGATTGAACATGACCACATCGTGGGTCCATTCCAAAGAACCATCCAGGTTGATGTTCTGCGGACACAGGATGCCGCCCTCCGGAAAGCGATCTGCCGCATCCAACAGCGCCGCAACATCCTCGGGTCGAACGACCGAATCTGGATTAACAGTCAGTGCGAATTCGGTTTCGACTTGGCTCAGGCCCAGATTCGCCCCACCCGGATATCCAACACCGATCTTGTTGCGCAGGATTCGAGCTTGCGGAACCGTGGCTAGAACGATGTTCAAAGTTTCATCGTCGCTGGCGTTGTCCACGACGACAATGTTCGGTGCGTCCGTAAAGTTCTTAAGGCAATTTCCAATTACAGCAGCGCTGTGGTGGGTCACGACGATGACGGTTATGCGCACCCAGAAGGAATTCCCCGTTGTAGATTCCGGCATCGTGCGAGAGGCTTTTGTCATGCCAGCCGTCATAGACATTCCGTGATGATCATTGAACTAGAATTTCGATAATAATATTCGGTTCGAGTTATGGCGTAAACCAACGCAGATCATCGCTCAACGACCCCCGATCGACATGACGACGTAACATTTGTAAGCGCATTAGATTGGACTCCCGGAAATTTCGATCGTCGAATCCAATTCGTTCCAACCCACTGCGCAGTCCGTCAATCGCTTCTTTAAGTGTGACGATGGGCGTAAAGCCTTCGGCAAGCTCGGTAAAACGGGTGAAATCGACTTTGTACGAGCGATTGTCAGGCATGGCGTCGTTGTTGATGGACACTTCGGTTTCGGGAATTTCCGCGGCCACGGCAAACGCTAAGTCCTTGATCTGGTAGTTCCAGGCATCGGAGCCGCAGTTTACGGCCAGAAACGGTTCCTCACTCTCGGCGAGAATGCCCCATTCGATAGCACGCGCCATATCGTCAACGTGTATTAAAGGCCGCCATGGCGTTCCGTCACTCAAGATTTCGATCTTTCCCTTTGCCAGGGTGCAGGCGACAAAATCGTTAAGCACAAGATCAAGGCGCAGACGGTCGCTCATGCCGCATGCCGTGGCGAAGCGCAGACACACTGCGGAAAAATTCTCGTCGCAGATGCGCGCGAGTGATTCTTCCATGGCAATTTTGGAAATCGCATAAGGGGTCAGGGGGTTGAGAGTCGCGTTCTCATCGCAAGCCTGGTTGGAACCGGCGCCGTACACACTGCAACTGGAACTAAACACAAAGCGGCGAACGCCCGCTGCCTTCGCCATACGGGCTATCGCGACCGAGGCATCGATATTTATGGCCCGGGTGACCTCGGCAAATGCATTGCCAATAGGATCGTTGGAAATCGCAGCCAAGTGCACAACCGTATCGACACCCGCGAGCAACGAGCTATCGAATTCTCGAAGGTCGCCAAAGTACTGCGCGTGCAGAAAGCGTTCGGGCAGCCCTTCGAGTGTCGTGATGCAATGGGCGAAATAACCTGTGTCGTAACCAATCACCTCATATTCGCAGTGAGCGGAGGAATTCAAATGTTTTAACAGGACAGGACCGATGTACCCCATATTCCCTGTGACGAGTAATTTTCGGCTCATTGTTTGTCCCCAATACTTGCCGCATTCAGTAGAATTTCCTTATCCGAATCCGAAGCCATAATTATGTATAGAGCCCTGACACGGGCTCAGGCTCTACGTCAACCGGAGCACGCCAAATAACTCTACAATTTTTTACTTGGAACCGATCTCAGCTCATGGTCAAGGATATGGGCTACATACATGTGCCGATACCACTCTGTGTTTTTGTAAGGCCGATTCCCAGGCAGTGTCCGATCCGTGTCGATCTTACGCATCACATTTGTGGCGTTGAATTCTTCAATGGCCAAAAGCTCTCCGCACCACTTGTTAGCGGTATAAAAAGCAATGTCGTCAAAGTACATGCTAACGGCAGGCAGGTAACACCTTGCATCAAACTTGAAAATTTCCATGCACGACATTGTCGAGGAATAATAGTCAAGATCGATGGAGACGAAGGAGATAGGGTTGTCGCGATAATATGATTCACGCTCTCTCGCTGTGTTTTTCACGTCACCAAAAACAACTTCGGCTTCTGTGATGTTGCTCAGCAACTCATCTTTATTAGCCATGACAAAGTCACCTTTGCTCCAGATTTCTGGGTGATCCTTGAAATCAGAGGGCTCTGGTAAACCCTCACCGTTATCATAGCCAATGACATGCACATGAATACCGAGTTCGTCACGGATTTGCTTGGAAATCCTTTCCATGTCAATCAATCCGCCGCCTGTTGAAACGCCAAACTCAAGTGCGGAAACAGATTGTACTCCAAGGTCGCGAGCGAACAGAGCCGCCTTGATCATGCCATGGGCGTAATTGCTGCGTTTAATTGTATTGAAGCGTTCTTTTTCTTGGAGTGTCCCAAAGTATTTAAAATAAAATCTTCTAATACCCATAATCACAATATCAATTCTTCAAAAACCGTTTTCCCCATAATGTTGGGAGCTTCCAACATTACCCGTGTAGCCGGCGGGTGTTTAAACCAACATTTCCCAGACAACCTCCATGTTCGCTCCGATCATATCCAAATCGTGCCGTCGTTGGAATGAATTTCCATCGCTGGCATTCGACGGCCTGATCTTGGTGATTTGGTGGAGTTCGGAGGCCCATTTGGCCAATACTGTCCTCATCCAAACACAACGTCTCCGGTCGCTTCTATCTCGCTGTGGATTTCCTCGGCCCATGCTGGAGCAGGTCTTGGTCGCGGATCATCAAACAGGCGCGGGAAATTCCGGGATACGGGAGGGAAAACTGGGGACAGGGGAGAGAAAACTGGGGACAGTATATATTTAACGAGGCGCCGGGCGTCGCGTTGCCGCGCGTCCGCCAGCCAAAGAAATTACATTCCCATTTACTCTCCTAAAACTCGAACACGCCCTTGCCGGTGGTCTGGGTGTCGAACTCTTGGTAGGCCGCTTCGGCCTCATCCAGCTTGAAGCGGTGGGTGAACAGGCGCTCGACGTCGATATCGTGCTCCACCACGAAGCGCGCGCAGTCGGCCTGGCCGTGCTTGGAGAAGGTCCAGGAACCGATCAGCGTCAGTTGGCGCCGGAGCATGTCCTTGCTGACCTCCAGCGTCACCTCGCCGCCCTCGCCGACGTAACAGGCCCGGCCCCAGGTGCGTAAGCATCGCACCGCGGCAACCCGGGCCTCCGGCGCGCCGCTGCATTCGAGGGTGATATCCGCGCCCGCGCCCCTGGTCAACGCCTTTATCGCCTCCACCGGGTCGTCCGAGCCCGGATCGATCAAGTGCTCGGCGCCGAATTCACCTGCTCGGGCGAGCCGCTCGGCGCCGATGTCGAGCGCGATTACCTGTGCCCCCATGGCGCGCGCCAACTGCGTCGCGCTCAGGCCGACCGGGCCTTGGCCGAAAATTGCGATGGTATCGCCCGCGGCCAGATCGAGGCGCCGCAACGCGCCATAGGCCGTCCCCGTCCCGCAGGATATCGCCGCCCCGGTGGTGAAGGACAGCGCATCGGGCAGCGGCACCAGGGTGCGCGCCGGCACCTTCATGTAGGGCGCGTGGGCGCCGTGGGCCGTGGCGCCAAAGACTACGAAACCCTAGGGGCAGAGTTGGGACCAACCGTCCAGGCAGTGCGGGCAGACGCCGCAGCCCAGATAATGGTGGTCCATGACCCGGTCGCCAGCCTTGGCTTCGGAGGGCGCGACCCCGGGGCCGACCGCGGCGACCACGCCGCAGGGCTCGTGCCCGCCGATCACCGGCGAACCGTCGCCGCCGAGGCCCAGCGCCTGGGCCCCGCCCTTGATGCGGTAGAACTTGAGGTCGCTGCCGCACATGCCCGAAGCCTTGATCTCCAGCACCACCTCGCCGGGCCCCGGCGTTGGGTCCGGAAAATCCTGAAGCTCGAGCTTCCGTTCGCCCAGAAACACCACGCCGCGCATGGCCTCGCCTCCTATTTACGTATGCCGTGAGCTACTGTCGCCCAAACCGCACCAACCGCGCAACGGCGGCGTGGCCGAGATCAATCTTTCGCGAGATCGTCTCGAATTTTCCGATCGATCCCCCCATTGTATTGATGAGGCAGCAGGCCATGCACTGTTGCTTGGGAGATTAGTCGGATGCTTCGAAATTTATTTTACGCCATCCTCGCCGTGACCCTGCTGCTGTTTGCCGGCCTGTCTCTCGGCACCACGGCCGAAACCAATGCCGCCGAAGACGGCCTCGAAGTCGCGACCTTCGCCGGCGGCTGCTTCTGGTGCGTGGAATCCGATTTCGACACAGTACCCGGCGTGGTCCGCACGATCTCCGGTTACACCGGCGGCGCGCTGCCGGATCCCACCTACAAACAGGTCTCGGCGGGTGGCACCGGGCACCGCGAGGCGGTGCAAATCTTCTTCGATCCGAAACAGGTGACCTACGCGGCGCTGGTCGAGATATTCTGGCGCAGCATCGATCCGACCGACGACGGCGGCCAGTTCTGCGATCGGGGCGAGAGCTACCAAACCGCCATCTTCGCCGACTCCCCGGAACAGAAACAACAGGCGGAAGCCTCCAAGACCGAACTTCGGAGTTCCGGCGTTCTGAAGCAACCCGTCGTCACGCCGATCGAAGTCGCGCGCGCGTTCTATCCGGCAGAGGAC
>JAPULJ010000259.1 GCA_027295145.1 Alphaproteobacteria bacterium
ATGGGCATGCGCGCGCGCGCGAATTGGCCGAGGATGCCATCGCCCGGGTCCAGGGCGCGATCATGATGATGGGTCTGAACGACGACCCGGCATATCTGCGTCGTGCCGGCCGCGACATCGTCGCGCTGCTCGATTAGAGAATAAACGAACTCGGGGCGAGCCCGTCGGGGGCGGCTCCGCAAGCACTGGAAGGAAATCATGGAAACGAACGTCGTTATTGCCGGTTACGCCCGCTCGCCCTTCGGTCTCTCGCACAAGGGCAATATGACCAAGGTGCGGCCTGACGACCTCGCCGCGACGGTGGTCAAGGCGCTGGTCGATCGAACTGGCGTCAATGTCGAAGATGTCGAGACCCTTATCCTGGGCTGTGCCAACCCCGAGGGAGAGCAGGGCTTTAACATGGCCCGCTACGTCGTTTTTCTCGCTGGCTTACCGGTGAAGACCGGCGGCATCACGGTCAACCGCTGGTGCGGCTCCTCGATGCAGGCGATCCACATGGCCGCCGGCGAGATCCAGATGGGCGCTGGCGAGGTCTTCATCTGCGCCGGCGTCGAATCGATGACCCGCGTGCCGATGATGGGCTACAATCCCTCGCCAAATTCGGCCCTGGCGAAGAGCTGGCCCGAGACCTACTACTCGATGGGCCAGACCGCCGAGGAGATCGCCAAGAAGTATCAGGTGACCCGCGAAGTGCAGCAGGAATTCGCGGTTTCGAGCCACCAGAAGGCGCTTGCCGCCCAGAAGGACGGCGGGCTGAAGGACGAGATCGTTCCCATCGAGGTGCCCGGCGGCGCGGTGGTCGACCAGGATGGCGCCATCCGTCCCGAGACCAGTCAGGAAGGACTTTCCGGCCTCAAGCCGGCCTTCGACAAGAACGGCACGGTAACCGCCGGCACTTCCTCACCTCTCACCGATGGCGCCTCCGCGGTTCTGGTTTGCACCGAGGATTACGCCAAGAAGAACAAGCTGCCGATCCTGGCCCGCATCAAGGCGGTCGCCGGTACTGGGCTCGATCCCGAGATCATGGGCATGGGGCCGGTCGAGGCGACCCACAAGGCGCTCAAGCGTGCCGGGCTCAAAATCGAGGATATCGACGTTATGGAGTTGAACGAGGCCTTCGCTTCGCAGTCGGTCGCCTGCATGAAGGAGATCGGCATCGACCCCAAAAAGGTCAATCTCGACGGCGGCGCCATCGCGCTTGGCCATCCGCTTGGCGCATCGGGCGCGCGGATCACCGGCAAGGCGGCCTCGAACCTCAAACGCATCGGCGGCAAATACGCCGTCGCCACCATGTGCATCGGTGGCGGCCAGGGCATCGCGACGGTGCTGGAAGCGGTTTAGCGGGTTCGCACCCGCTTAGGAGTATTTTATGGACATCAAGAAAGCAGCCGTCATCGGCTCGGGTGTCATGGGCGGTGGCATAGCTGCCCATCTCGCCAACGCCGGCGTGCCGGTCATCCTATTCGACATCGTGCCCGAGGGCGCCAACGACCGCTCGATCCTCGCCCGCAAGGCGATCGCCGCGATGAAGAAAACCGAACCCGCGCCCTTCATGCATCCGCGCGCAGCGAAGCTGGTCGAGCCGGCCAATATCGAGGACGATCTGGGCAAGCTGGCCGATGTCGACTGGATCGTCGAGGCGGTGATCGAGCGTCTGGATATTAAGCAGAACCTGTACAAGAGCCTCGAGAAACACCGCAAGAAGGGCTCGATCGTCTCCTCCAACACCTCGACGATCCCGCTTTCCCAGCTCACCAAAGGAATGCCCGAGAGCTTCCAAAAGGACTTCGTCGTTACCCATTTTTTCAATCCGCCGAGGTACCTGCGCCTGCTCGAAGTTGTGGCCGGGCCGAAATCGCGAAAAGAGGTCGTCGAGACGATCTCGGACTTCGGTGATGTGCGGCTGGGCAAGGGTGTCGTCGCCTGCAAGGACACGCCGGGCTTCATCGCCAACCGCATCGGCACCTTGTGGATACAAGGCGCGGTCAACGAGGCGGTCGATCGCGGGCTCACCGTCGAAGAGGCCGACGCCATCGTCGGGAAGCCGATGGGCGTGCCCAAGACAGGCGTCTTCGGTCTGATCGATCTGGTCGGGCTCGACCTCATGCCTCATGTCGGCAAGTCGCTGTGGGACAATGTGCCGGAGGGCGATCCCTACAAGGCGATGTATCGGGAATCGGCGCAGTTCCAGAAGATGATCGATGAGGGCTACACCGGGCGCAAGGGCAAAGGCGGCTTCTACCGCCTGAACAAAGAGGGCGGTAAACGGGTTAAGGAGGCCATCGACCTTTCGACTGGCGAATACCGGCCGACCGTCAAGGCCCGCCTCGAAAGCATCAGCGCCGGTCGCAAGGGTCTCAGAAACCTCGTCACCCATCCGGATAAGGGTGGTCAATACGCTTGGGCGGTGCTCTCGCAGACCTTGTCATATTCGGCATTGCTGGTGCCCGAAATCGCTGACGACATCGTTAAGGTCGATGAAGCGATGAAGCTCGGCTACGCCTGGAAGTGGGGGCCGTTTGAGCTGATCGATCGCCTCGGCGCCAAATGGTTCGCCGAGAAGCTGGCCGAAGAAGGCCAGCCGGTTCCAGCACTATTGAGCAAAGTTGGCGACGGCGCCTTCTACCGGGAGGTCAAGGGCAAGCGCCAGTTTTTCGGCACCGACGGCAAATACCATGCGGTCAGGCGGCCCGACGGTGTGCTCTCATTGGAAGACATCAAGCGCGCTTCGGAACGCATCGCCGGCAACGGCTCGGCCAGTCTTTGGGATATCGGCGACGGCGTCCTGTGCCTCGAATTCCACACCAAAATGAATGCCATCGACGCCGGCATCATGGACCTCATCGGTAAAACCATCGGCATCGTCGAGAAGGATTACAAGGCGCTCGTCATCTACAATGACGGATCTAACTTTTCCGTCGGCGCCAATATCGGTCTGCCGCTCTTCGCTGCCAATGTAGGCGCCTGGCCGGTTATCGAGCAGGGCGTACAGCAGGGGCAGAGCACGTACAAGAAGCTCAAATTCTCGCCCTTCCCGGTGGTCGGGGCGCCGGCCGGAATGGCGCTGGGCGGCGGCTGCGAAGTGCTGCTACATTGCGATGCCATCCAGGCCAACGCCGAGACCTATACCGGACTCGTAGAGGTCGGCGTCGGGTTGATCCCCGGCTGGGGCGGCAGCAAGGAGATGGTGACCCGTTGGATGCAGAACGAGCGCCGTCCGGGCGGACCCATGCCGGCGGTCGGCAAGGCCTTCGAGCAAATCTCGACGGCCCAGGTCTCGCGCTCGGCCAATCTCGCGCAAGATATGATGATCCTACGCCCCGGCGACGGCATCACCATGAACCGCGACCGCCTGCTGGCCGATGCCAAGGCCAAGGCGCTGGCCCTGGTCAAGGGCTATAGTCCGCCTGAGCCGGCCGAACTCAATCTGCCCGGCGCTTCCGCCTATACGGCCATGACTATGGCGGTCGGCCAGTTCGTCGAGCAGGGCAAGGCCAGCGAGCACGACGCATTGGTCGGCGCCGGCGTTGCGGCGGTGCTTTCGGGCGGCGAGACCGACATTACCGAAACCGTCAGCGAGGACGACCTCCTGCGGCTCGAACGCCAGGAATTCATGAAGCTGGTGCGTACGCCCAAGACCCTCGCCCGGATCGAGCACACGCTCGAAACCGGCAAACCGCTGAGGAACTAGACCGATGGCGACCTACAAGGCCCCCTTGCGCGAGATGCGCTTCGTCCTCCACGAGATGCTCGGCGTCGGCGAGCTCGCCAAGCTGCCGGGTTACGAGGATGCCAGTCCCGACATCATCGACGTCATCCTCGAAGAAGCCGCGAAGATCTGCGAGAACGAGCTGCAGCCGCTCAACCTGTCGGGCGACCAGGAGGGGTGTACGTATGAAAATGGCGTTGTACGTACGCCTAAAGGATTCAAGGAGGCGTACGACACGTTCACCAAGAGTGGCTGGACCGCTCTGTCGTGCGACCCAAAATATGGCGGCCAGGGCCTGCCGCATGTCATTGGGCTGGTCGTCAACGAGATGGTCTCCTCGGCCAACATGTCTTTTGGAATGTATCCGGGCCTCTCGCACGGGGCATATAATGCAATCGAACTCCATGCCTCGGATGAATTGAAGGATCTCTATCTGCCCAAGCTCGTCGACGGGACCTGGGCCGGGACGATGTGCCTGACCGAGCCCCAATGCGGCACCGATCTCGGCCTTATCCGCACCAAGGCCGAGCCGGACAGCGACGGCGCCTACAAAATCACCGGCACCAAGATATTCATCTCGGCCGGCGAGCACGATCTGACCGAGAACATTCTCCACCTTGTGCTCGCCCGCCTACCCGACGCGCCCGAGGGCATCCGTGGCATCTCGCTGTTCCTGGTGCCCAAGTTCTTGCCCAAGAAGGAAGACGGCAAGACCATTTCCGGCGCCCGTAACGGGGTCACCTGCGGCTCGATCGAGCATAAGATGGGGATCAAGGCATCCTCGACCGCGGTGATTAATTTCGATGAGGCCAAGGGCTGGCTGGTCGGCTTGCCGCACAAGGGCATGCGGCACATGTTCACGATGATGAATGCAGCCCGCCTCGGCGTCGGCGTTCAGGGCCTCGGTCTGGCCGAGGTGGCTTACCAGAACGCCGCAATCTACGCCAAGGAGCGCCTCCAGGGCCGCAGCCTGAAGGGCGACGAGGCGCCCGAGAAGCCGGCTGATCCGATCATCGTTCATCCCGACGTGCGGCGCATGCTGCTGCGCGCCAGATCGATCACCGAAGGCGCG
>JAPULJ010000026.1 GCA_027295145.1 Alphaproteobacteria bacterium
TGGTCAGGATGCCGGACAGAATATTCTCGAGTGCGGCCCGTATCTGGGCGAAACGCTGCGACGGGTCGCCGCCGTCACCTTCGGCGCCGCCGCCGCGCGATGGCATTCGTTTGGCCAGCGCTTCCTCCAGCGCCGATTGCTGCTCCGGCGACAAATCTAAGGTACGGGTCAGACGCTGGGTCATGCCCCGCGCCAACTGGGCGCCGCTCTGCCCCGCCCCGGCCCCCGCACCGGCCCCGGCTTCGCCACCCCTGGGCTTGAAGCGCAGGGCCGAGTTGTCGACCCGCAGAACATCGCGCCGCTTGCCGGTTATAATTTCGATATCTGCCGTCATCCCGGGCAGCAGCCTGAGATCGTCGTTCCGGGTCGCGATCACGGCGGTGTAGGTGACCACATTCTCGGACACGTTGGGCGCCTTGCGGATCTGCCTGACCGAGCCCGTGAATTCGCGCTCGGGATAAGCGTCGACGGTAAACGAGACCTCGTTGCCTTCGCGCAGGTTACCGATGTCGGCCTCGTCGATATTGGCCTCGACCTGCATGTTGCGCAAATCCTGGGCAATTCGGAACAAAACCGGAGACGAAAGACTGGCGGCGACGGTCTGGCCGACATCGACCGAACGCTCGACGACCACGCCGTCGATCGGAGAGCGGATTTCCGAGCGTTCGAGATCGACCTTCACCAGCCGTACCGAGGCTTGGCGCTGGGCCACCGTCGCGTCGGCGCTGGCGACCTGGGCCGCCGCCACCTTCAACGAAGCGCCGGCGCCGGCGAGTTGCGCCTCGGAGGCGGCGATGTCGGCTTCGGCCTGACGCAGCGCAGTCTCGGCCTTTTCGGCGTCGGCGCGGGGGCCGATGCCGCGCGTGGCGAGCCGCAATTTGCGCACCACCTCGCGCTTGGCCTCAACCAGCGCTGCTTTCACTTTTTGCAGTTGCGCCTCAGCCAGAGCCACGTCGTGGCGGGCCTTTTCCTGCTGCGCGGTCTGCATCGCCAGCGTCGCCACCGCTGCTTTGTGGTCGGCCTCGGCCTGCTGCAGGCGGGCCGTCAGATGGTCTATATCGAGGCGCGCGATAATCTGGCCCTTTTTTACGCGGTCATTGAAATCGACGAGCAATTCCTTGATCCGGCCCGATAGCTGGGAGCCGACCTGCACGGTGACCAACGCCTGGGCCGTGCCCGAGGCGGTGACGGCGCTGACGATTGGTCCGCGCTCGATACGCGACAGGCGGTATTGCGGCTTGGGTGCACTCTCGGCGGTATAGAAGTAAGCGAGAGTTGCGGCGACGATGACGACGAGCCCGAGAAACACCAACAGCCCACGGCGGCCGCCCACCTGCGCGCGCCAGGATCGGCGCAAACCGGTTGTCGAACTGGCGCTGGAGCCCTCAGCGTTTTTCGCGATTGGATCCTCTGTCGGACCTGCAGTCATGGGCTGTATTCCTCACCAATGTTCGGGCAGCGCGGCGCGAATGCTGCGTGCGGGGTGTATTCCACCCGAACCTCGGATCACCATCATTCAAGACCCGGTGCGCGTTCGCTGACAAGCGCATTCGCGGCTGGATGGAAGGTTTGTGTGACGGGAGGGGACGTTCGCCCGGACAGAGGTTTGATCAGCGGTATCTCTGATGTTCCTCGTCCGGACGAGAAGTCCCGTCCACGTTGTAATCAAGGTTTGGGGTTAGATCCGGCGACCGGCACACAGGCGGACGGTCACGAAGTTCCGGGCACCCTCGTTGAAGTCGTTGTTACCGACGTTCTTGAAGCGGATAGCGCTGATCGTGCGTGTTCCGGGCGGGCAGTAACGCGCCGAAATGGCGATACGCCGGCGCAGCGGACGCCGCGCGCAAAGACCCATACGGACGAAGTTCGGTGCGCCTTCGTTGAAGTCGTTATTGGCGACGTTCTTGAAGCGCGTCGTGCTGATCCGGCGCCCGCCGCAGAAACGCGCGGTCAGGTAGACGGGGCTGCGAAAACGCCTCGAGCACAGGCGGATTGCGATGTAATTCCGGGCGCCCTCGTTGAAGTCGTTGTAGCCGACATTCTGGAAGCGGACGACGCCGGCCTGGAATGTGCCGGGCGCACAGCGTTGCAGCGAGAGGTGCAGCGGCGAGCCGTGGCGGGCCGAAGCGGTGCCGGCGGTGCCGAGAGCGACGGTGGCGGCCGCGGCGGCGGCGAGTAGTACGATCTTGCGTTTCATATCCCTGTTCCTCTGTCTTATTGCGGGGGTGTGATTACTGGCGTTCGGTGTCGAAGACTTTCGCGCTGGTCCATTGACGCCTTATGCCCGAATACGATTGAACCGTTCCTGAAGCGGCGGTTCATCTGAGGTTCATCGCGCTTCCTTGTGCGGCCAATTTCTAATCCGAGCCTATCAGACGGTTGACATCGGGCGCTGTGAGCACGATCACTGCCAAGACGGGTGCGGTCATGCTAGGCGGAAAGATCGCAATGCTAGAGAGGTGCAACGTCCCGACGCATCCGAACCGCCGCCGCTTCATTCTTGGCGGCGCCAGCGCGGCGCTGAGCCTTGCCGGCATACCGGGCGCTCACGCTGCTGGCGGCCGCCGCCGCATCGCGCTTTTCAACACCAATACGGGCGAGTCGCTCGACACCGTCTACTGGGCCGAGGGGCGATACCTCGGCGAGGCTCTGACCCGCATCGATAAGCTCCTGCGCGACCATCGGACAAACGAGTCGACGCCGATCGACCTGGCGCTGATCGATCTGCTCTACCGGATCAGGCGGCGGATGCGCGTCCGCCGCCCGTGGCATGTCATCTCGGGCTACCGTTCGCCGGCCACCAACAAGGCGCTGCGCAAGAATATACCCGGGGTGGCTGCGAAGAGCCTGCACTCGCTCGGCAAGGCGGTCGATGTGCGCCTGCCAGGGCGCACGCTGATGGCGCTACGTCGGGTCTCGCACTTCCAGCGGGCCGGCGGGGTCGGGCTCTATCCTGGCTCGGCCTTCGTCCATCTTGATACCGGTAGGGTGCGGTATTGGATCGGTCGCGGTGTGCCCGTCGGCAAGCGCTCGGCCCTCGATCCCAGAGCCAACGGATATGATTGTCCGTGCTGCGAGCGCGATCAATATCTGGTTTAAACGATGAGGATTGAGCGATGAGGGCGACCCGCGGAACTGCACAAACAATCGCCATCGCCGGCGGGATCGGCGCGGTTTCGGGGTTTCTCGCCTACCTTGTCCCCGAGGCGCTCGAAGCGGCCGGCATCGACAGAGGGGGCGCCGTGCTCGCGTGGCTGTTGCGCTTGTGGCCCGGCATCGTTTTCGGCGCCGCCATCGGGCTCTACCTGAAAATCGTGGATGTGGCCACGATCCCACGCGCGGCGGCCTTCGTACCCCTCGATACAGCGGCCTGGTACGCCGCCCTGTGGTTCGCCATTAACAGCGTCGACAAACTGGGCTTTCCCTTCGACAAGCTATGGCAGCTTGGCATTGCCTCGGGGTTGATCGGAGCCAGCCTCGTATCCCTCTCGGCGCTGCTCCTCTTTCCCTACTTCCGGCGCTGGGATTCGGTGTTGGCGATGATCGTTACGGGCGGCGCAGTCGGAGTCGTCCTGGGCATTGGGGTCAAGGGCTGGGAACTCGTGGTTCTGTTCACGCTCTGGCAGGGCGCCGTCGCGGCCTGCTTCGGCTGGGCCGTGGCGCGGGCCCGGCGTACGCTATAGCGGCCAGAAGTAAAGAATCGCCGGCACGGCGACCAGGGTGACGATTATTTCGAGCGGCAAGCCCATACGCCAGTAATCGCCGAAGCGGTAGCCTCCCGGGCCCATCACCAGCACGTTGTTCTTGTGGCCGATCGGGGTAAGGAAGGCACAGGACGCGCCCACCGCGACGGCCATCAGGAAGGGATCGATGCTGACCCCCAGGCTGCGCGCGACGCTGACCGCGATGGGCGCCATCACCACCGTCGTCGCGGTGTTATTGAGGACATCGGAGATGGTCATCGTGACGATCAGGATGATGGTCAGGATCATCCACGGCGCCAGCCCAGAGGTCCAGACGACGATGGCCTCGGCGAACAGCTTGGTCACTCCGGTCGTTTCCAGGGCCCCGCCGACCGGGATCAGCGAGCCCAGCAGGACGACGATCGACCAATCGATGCTGCCGTAGGCGTCGCTCAGCGAGACAATTCGAAAAAGGATCATGCCGACCACTGCCGCCCCCAGCGCGATCGGCGCCGGCACCAGCCCGAAGGCGGCGGCGGCGATGGCGGCCGCGAAGAGCAAGCCGGCGAGGCCTGCCTTGCCACTCTTGCCCAGATCGATGCTGCGCGCGGCCAGGGGCAGCAGCCCCAGGGTGGCAAGCGTCGTCGCCGTGCGGTCCTTGTCGGTCAGCAACAGCAGGACGTCGCCCGTTTGAAATTCGAAATCCTTGAGCCGGCCCTTGTAGGATTTGCCCTGGCGCGAGGCCGCCAACAAAGTGATCCGGTAGCGCTGTCGCAGGCGGAAACCGCCGGCGGTACGGCCTTCGAGCATCGAGGTCGGCCCGACCACCGCTTCGATCAGCTCGACATCGTCGGATTGCAGGTCGGGGGCGACGGGTTTGCCGCCGGCAATCAGCTCGAGCCCCGCCGACTTGGCCGCCTTGGCGATCCGTTCGGGCGCCGATTCGAAGATCAGAATGTCGCCGGCTTCGAGACGGCGGCGGCGATCTAGGGTGATGCGCTCGCCCTTGCGGATGAGCCCGACGATGTCGGCGTCAGCCGAAGCCAGGGCGTCGACCTCCTGCACGCTCATGCCGATTGCCTTGGCCCCCTTGGGTACCTGTGCTTCGGCGACATAGTCCTCGATATCGAAGAGTTCTTCGGGCGGCTTGGCCTTGCGCCGCGCCTCGGGGATCAGGCGCCAGCCGATAGCCACCACGAAAGCGACACCCAGAAGCGCGGTGATCGCGCCGACCGGCGCGAAGTCGAACATCTTATAGGGTGTGCCCAGGACCTCTGCCCGGTAGGCGGCGATGATGATGTTGGGTGGGGTGCCAATCTGGGTCGCCAAACCGCCCAGGATCGAGGCGAAGGAGAGTGGCATCAGCAGCGTCGCCGGGGACTGTCCCTGGCGGGCCGCCTGCTGGATGGCCACCGGCATCAGCAGGGCCAGCGCGCCGATATTGTTCATGAAGGCCGAGAGGATCGCCGCCGCCCCGCCGAGCCAAAAAATTTGCCACATCGGGTTGGCGCTCTGCGGCAGCACACGGGTGGTCAGCAGATCGACGGCACCCGAATCGGCGAGCGCTCTTGTTATGATGAGGACCACCGCTACGGTCACCACGGCGGGGTGCCCAAACCCTTCGAACGCTGCCTTGGGTTCGACGACGCCGGCCAGCACGGCGACGATCAGCGCACAGAAAGCGACGAGGTCGTAACGGAACCGGCCCCAGATGAACAACACCAGGGCGGCGCCGAGAATGAGAAGAGTGGTGATCTGCTCGGTATTCATCGGCGCGGGCTCACCAAGGCGTGCGGTTTATGCCAAGAAACCGCAGCGAAGAAGGTCGGCGCCTTAGCGGCCGAACAGCTTAGCGAGGTTTGCGACCGGCACCGCATAGGTCATTGCGATGACCTCGGTTCCGGGGTTCTTTTTGTCAAAGATCCGGCCATGCGACAAGTGATGGACCGAGATCGACAGACGCGAGGCATCCTCGAAGCGCCAGCCGAGTTCGACGCCGGATCGCAGCACGGCGAAGCTGCCGAGATGTTTTCCGTTCGCCGCGTTATAGAACGTCACCGCGGTATTGAAGTTGAAGACGATGTTCTTGGTGACGTGTAAATCGTAGCCGATCCCGGCATAACCGGCGACGCCGCCATCGCTGGTGCCGAACATGCCGAACATCGGCTTTAGGCGGTAGAACTGCCAGCCGGGACGATATTCCAACTGGAAGGAGCCGGCGATGTTGTCGCGCGCGAGGAAGTCGAATGCGCCGCCGCCGCCGATTATGAAGGCGCGCTTGGCGTCGGGCTGCGCTGTCTGGAAAATTTCGCCGGCGGCGATCGCCGCGCCGGCGGCAACGCCGATGAAGATGGCAGTTGACGGTTCCGCCTTTGCTTGCCCTGCCGCCAATCCCAATAACACAAACGCGCTCAACCCCAAGCGCTGAATTCGACGAACCATCAATCCCCCTTCGCCGTTCCGCGTTGTCTCTGCCATTCCGAACAACAACACCGGTTGCGACACACCGGCTTCGGTCACATTCCCACACCTAAAGCGACCGAATTAACCATACGCCACCAACGCCCGCACACTAGCGTCATGATCGAGCGATGCCAAGCCGCAATGTTCACCCCCTCCAAAGTCGATTTTGCGAGGGGGAGTGGGCGAAACCGCCGAGCCGATCGGGCCTCGCCGTTGCGCTGTTCCTTGTCCAGGAAACTGATCGGCGCCCGCAGCTCGTCCTTCAAAAAATCGACCTGCGCGGCATCCGGCATCCAGGGTAGAGGCGAGTTCCCGATCGGCGCGGACCGCTGTATCGACCGGCTCTTGGATGGTGCTCCTACCGGCTTCGGTGATACACACCTTCACCCGCCGCCCATCGGAGTTCGATATGGAAGCCCTTCAGCCGTCGCGCGGTCGATAAGCCCCAATCGTCGCGAATTGTTCAACCAGGATCGCCCGCGACTTTTGGCCGATCATTAAACTCTAAACGTCCCACAGCGTCGCCAGGGGCGGACCCGATATTTCGACGAAACCGCTCGCCAAGCAGGCCGGCAAGAAAGCCGCCACGGCGGCTCAAAGCGACCTGCCAGAATAAGACCGGTTGCATTTCCCCTCAATCACCGGCGGTCGCTCCTAAGTTTTTCGAAGGACGTGCCGTCTCTTTTTGCGTTGGCTCATCCGCGCGCCGGCTGGTGTCCGCGTATGACTGCGCGGGGTGAAAACGGAACCAATAAAATGAAAAAATATTTAGTGTGATTATTTAGTTTTATTTGCCAATAACTATTAAGGCTGCGTGTTTACTTTGTGTTAAGTTCATTTGATTATTTATCTCCTATCATATGCATAAACCCCGGGAAGTTTCGAGATCGTGCTTATGGACCTCAAGACCAGCGCGCGCCGAGTAAACCCGTCGATTCGTAGGATGGGACAGTGGGGAGCCGCGTAGCGGGCGAAGCCATGCAGATACTAGCTGTCGCATCACAAAAGGGCGGGTCGGGCAAGACCACGCTAGCCGGCCATGTCGCCGTCGCCGCCGAGCGCGCCGGCGCCGGACCGGTCGCCCTGATCGACACAGATCCCCAAGGCAGCCTCGCCGATTGGTGGAACGAGCGGCGGATGCAAACGCCTGTCTTCGCCCACACCTATATCGCGCGGATCAGGAGAGATATCGAGACCATGCGCTCATCGGGGATCAATCTGCTGGTTTTTGATACGCCGCCGGCGATCACGACGACGATCGAATCGGTCATCGAGATCGCCGATCTCGTCCTCGTTCCGGCGCGCCCAAGCCCCCACGACCTGCGGGCTGCCGGCGCCACCGTGGAAATCGTCGAACGCTGCCGCAAACAGTTGGTTTTCGTCATCAACGCCGCGACCAAGGGAGCGCGTATCACTGGCGAGGCGGCGATCGCGCTGTCCCAGCACGGCACCGTCGCCCCGGTGACGGTCCATCAGCGCACCGATTTTGCGGCCAGCATGATCGATGGTCGGACGGTGATGGAGCTCGACGCCAGCTCGCAATCGGCATCCGAGATCACCCAACTTTGGCTGTACTTAGCGACCCGCCTGAACCGCACCCGGCACCGCCCGTTGCTCCATCAGGGACACGGGCTGGTGCCCAAGCGCCGCGTCTTCGGACAACGGGGCGTCAAGCAAACGAGCGCGATATGAGAAATAGAAATGCCGCTTCTCTGACCGGATCACTGCTGGTGCGCAAGGGCGCGGCGGAGCCGTCGCCTTTCGGGCACGGGGCCAGTCTCGATGCTCCGACACCCAGCCGGTTCGCACCGATGCAGTCGCCAATTCCATCACAAGGTGCGCCATCACCGGCTCCCTTTCGGACGGCCAACGACAAGCTCACTGAGGCAGTCGGGGAAAGCGGTAAAACCGTTGCGGCGGCCAAGCAAAACGACAAGCCGGTTGAATCGTCTGCCAAAACGCGGATTGCGCCGACGGGTGATGGATCCTCGGAAGTTCGGCGTTTCACCCTGCGCCTGTCGCAGGACCAGCATCTGAAGCTGCGCATTGCCTCGGTGCATCTTGGCCTATCGGGGCAGAAGCTAATCCTTGAGGCGGTGAACGAGTATCTCGAACGCGTCGCCCCGGAGTTGCGCGATGGGAACTGTGCCTGCATCCTCGACGGCGTAAGCGTGCCGCCGCCGGGAGGCAAGGTGAAACCGGCGTGAAGATGCAGGATTTCTCGGGGCCGGTCCTGGTTCGCGATGTCGAGCCCAGCGAAGCGGAAATCGATGTGGGCGAGGATACTTCCTGCCCGGGTACGGGATCGCTCACCGGGATCCGGGTTCGCCGGCCCCATGCCACGCGCTATTCCGAGGCGCCCGGCGACGCCGACGATATCATTGCTTATTGGGAGCGGCTTCGCGGCAGGCGTGCTTTCCCCTCGCAAAAAGAGCTCGACGACAAGACGCTTGGCTTCTATTGGCCCTATAGCGTGATCTTCCGCATCGAGGACCGTGGCCAGCGGATCGAAGTCGAGGCGGCGGTCAACCCGACAAGCTCGATCAAGGCCGGCTGGCTGCGTGCCGGCGGCAATGGCGGGAAGCTGCAATTCGTCATCACCGAATGGCTGATGCCCTTGGTACGCACCGCGGCGGTGCGCGGCATCGTTATCGACGAGACCACGTTATTGCCGTTGGATGGTCGGGCCGTCCGTTATCGCTGCGTTACCCTACCTTTTAGCGAGGATGGCGTCGTCGTCGATCACGTGCTCGCTCATATCATCGCCCTAGACGAACACCCCGCGATCTAGAGTACGATCTTACGACGCTTCTCGTTCTCGGCCGCGGGTCCGCCTACCTTTCGTCTCGCTCGGGCTTGCGATATGACTGCCTGCTCCCAAGCCGGCGTGTGGCCTCTTTATAGTGCCGCACTAGCCGCGAGGGGGAGGGGGTGGCGATGGATATGTCGCACTGGATCGAGCGTAACGCCGCGTTTCACGGTGCTAAAGCCGCGATCGTGTTCGAGGGCGAGGAGATTTCCTACGCCGCGTTCGATCGCCGGATCAAGCGCCTGGCCGCCGCGCTGGAGCACGGTCTGGGGATCGGCGCTGGCGCCAGGCTCGCCCATATCGATTACAATAGCCCCGAGAGCCTCGACCTGCTGTTCGCCTGCGCCCGCCTGGGGGCCATCTTGGTGCCGCTGAACTGGCGTCTCGCGGCACCCGAACTGAGCTACATCATCAAGAATTGCAGTCCTTCGGCACTCTTCGCCGGGGCAGAATTTCACTCCACCATCGATTCCATTCGCGATGATCTCAAGGGCTGCCGCTTCGTCTTGTACGGTGGCGGCGAGGGGTGGCAGGATTATGACACGCTCCTTGAGATGGGCGATGCAATTGCCCCTACGCAGGTACTAGCGCACGAGCCCGATACTCCGGTGCTCATTGTTTATACCTCGGGGACGACCGGACGGCCCAAGGGAGCCGTGCTGAGCCAGGCTGCGATCGCCTGGAACGCCGTCAATTCGGCCCATCTTCACGATCTTACCAGTGCCGATACCGTCCTCACATTCCTGCCGATGTTCCATGTCGGCGGGCTCAATATCCAGACCACGCCAGCGCTTCATGCCGGCGCCACGGTGATCATCCAGCGTCGCTTTGAGCCCGGCGCCGCCCTCGCCGCTATCCGCGAGCACGCGCCAACTTTGCTCGTCAACGTGCCGGCGACGATGCAGGCGATGCTCCAGCACGCCGACTGGGCGAAGACCGATTTCGCCAGCATCCGGGTGTTGATGTCCGGCTCGACCAACGTGCCGGTATCGCTGATCCGGGCCTATCTCGACAAGGGAGTGGCCGTGGGCCAGCTCTATGGCTTGTCAGAGACCGCGCCGATCGCCATCGCCCTGCGCGGCGAGGACGGCGCCCGCAAGATCGGCTCGGCCGGGACCGCCGCCCTGCATTGCGAGGCGCGGATTGTCGACAATGCCGGCAACGAATTGGGAGCCGGAGAGCCGGGCGAAATCCTGATCCGTGGGCCCAACCTGCTGAATGAATACTGGAACGATGCACAGGCCAGCCGGGCGGCGTTGAAGGACGGCTGGTTCCACACCGGCGATATTGGCCTGTGCGACGAGGACGGCTATTTCACCATCGTCGACCGCAAAAAGGACATGATCATCTCGGGCTCGGAGAACATCTACCCGGCCGAGCTCGAAGCAGTGCTGGCCGAATGTCCGGGCATCTTGGAAGCAGCCGTCGTCGGGCGGCCCGACAATAAGTGGGGCGAGGTGGTGGTCGCGGTGATCGTGCGTAAGGAAGGGCAAAGCCTCGAACCCGGTGACGTACTCAGCCTCTTCGAGGGCACGCTGGCCCGCTACAAACACCCCCGCGAAATCCTCTTTGTCGAGTCCCTGCCGCGCAACGTGATGGGCAAAATCCTAAAATTCGAGGTCCGCGAGATGGTGAAGGGGTAGGGTTGTCCATTGGGCCAGCCCCTTATTTCTTACCCCTTCGGGATCACCGCGTAGGCTTCGATTTCAAGCTTGGCGCCTTCCTCGACGAAGCCGCTGATGACTAAAGCGGCCATGACCGGGAAGTGCTTGCCGATTACCGCGCGGTAGCCTTCGCCGATGCCTGCCAAGCTCGAAAGATACTCGTCCTTGTCGATGATATAGATGGTGAGGCGTACGATGTGCTCGGGCTTGCCGCCGGCCTCGGTGAGGACGGCGACGATGTTCTCCAGTGCCTGGCGGAACTGACCGGCGAAATCGCCGGCATCGAAGGTCTCGCTCACGGGGTTCCAGCCGACCATACCGGCGATGTGGACTTGCGTTCCCTCGGCGGCGATGCCGTTCGAATAACCCTTGGGCCGGGGCCAGCCTGCCGGTTGCAGAATCTTCATCGCGTCATGCTCTCCCACTTGGATTTTCGTCGGCCCGGCACCGCTTGCTTGACCGGCTATTGTTTTATACTTAAAACAAATTGCCGACACCCGCAACGGACTCTGTTCGAGACGGGCGGTGTTCGGTAGGGCCAATTCGCCGGAAGGATTCGATGGGTAAGGCGACAACGACAAGAACGAAAGCCAGGACGGGCGCGGCGGCGGGGCCGCTGGCCGGCCGGCACGCATTGGTGACCGGCGGAAATCGGGGGATCGGCGCCGCCATCGCCGACCGTCTGGCCTCGCTCGGCGCCGGGCTGACCCTGCTCGCCCGCGACAAGGCTTCGCTGGATAAGGTTGCCGCGAAGATCGCTTCGGAGCACGGGGGTCAAATCGCTACGGCGGCGGCCGACGTCACCGACCGGACAGCACTCGAACATGCCTTCGAAAGCGCGCGCCAGGCCAACGGCGAGATCGCCATCCTCGTCAATAACGCCGGCGCGGCCACAAGCGCGCCCTTCAAGCGTACCGATATCGAGCTCTGGCAGAATATGGTCGATGTCAATCTGACGAGCGTCTTTCACTGCACCAGCCTGGCCCTGCCGGCGATGGTCGAGGCCCGGTATGGGCGCATCGTCAACGTCGCCTCGACGGCGGGCCTGACTGGTTATGCCTACGTCACTGCCTATTGCGCCGCCAAGCACGGGGTTGTCGGCCTGACCCGCGCGCTGGCCCTCGAAGTGGCGCGGACCGGCGTCACCGTGAACGCGGTGTGCCCCGGATACACCGAGACCGATATGACTGCCCGCACGGTGGCAAACATCATCGCCAAAACCGGCTGCAGCGAGGACGAGGCGCGCGCGCAGCTCACCGCGCTGTCGCCGCAAGGCCGCCTGATCCAGCCGGTCGAGGTGGCCAGCGCCGTCGCCTGGCTGGCGCTTGACGAGCAGGCATCGATCACCGGCCAGACGATCGCCGTCGCCGGCGGCGAAATTCTTTAGAGGTCCGGCGGCAAAATCTTATTAGGGAAGAACCACGATGGAAGGACGGGCACAGCAGGGCCGATTACGCGGCGGCGACTACGAGAGCGCGCTGACCAACGACGACCGGTTGGATTTGCGCATTTGGCTGCGACTTTTGACCTGCACCAACCTAATCGAACGTCAAGTGCGCCAGAACTTGCGGCGCTCCTTCGACTTCACCCTGCCGCGCTTTGATCTACTTGCCCAGCTCGACCGTGCCGAAGGTGGCCTCACCATGGGCGCGCTGTCGGCCCGGCTGATGGTCTCCAACGGCAACGTCACCGGACTCATCGACCGCCTTGTCGCCGAAGGCCTGGTCGAGCGCAAGACAGCGCCCGAGGACCGGCGCGCGCAGCGGGTGCGCCTCACCATTGCCGGCAAGACAGCTTTCGATGCAATGACCCCTGAACACATGCGCTGGGTCCACGAAATGCTCGGTGGGCTCGCGCGCGAAGATATGGAAGCGTTGTACGCGCTGCTGGGAAAGCTGAAGCACTCGCTTGCCCGCGAAGACGAAACTTCTCCGCCCAGCGGAGCGGACCATGCCTGATAGCAGCTTCCTCGACTGGCCGTTTCTCGACGACGGTCACCGCAAATTGGCGAGCAAGCTGCGCGCCTGGATCGGTAAGGAGATCGTCGCACACAGTTCAGGCGAAATCGACGACTACTGCCGGGCTTGCGTGAAGAAGCTCGGCGCAGGCGGTTGGCTGAAATACGTCGTGCCGGCCTCGCATGGCGGGGTTCACGAACGCCTCGACGTGCGCTCGCTGTGCCTCCTGCGCGAGCATCTCGCCTACGCCGACGGCCTTGCCGATTTCGCTTTCGCCATGCAGGGACTCGGCACCGCCTCGATCAGTCTTTCCGGCTCGGACGAGTTGAAGTCCGAATATTTGCCGCCGGTGGCGCATGGCGAGCGCATCGCCGCTTTCGCCATGTCCGAGCCCGACGCCGGCTCGGACGTTGCGGCGATGACGACGACGGCAAAACGCGACGGCAACCATTTCATCATCGACGGCACCAAGACCTGGATTTCGAACGGCGGCATCGCCGATCACTACATCGTCTTCGCGCGCACCGGCGAGGGGCCGGGGGCCAAGGGGCTGTCGGCCTTCGTCGTCGATGCCGATAATCCCGGTCTCGAAATCGCCGAGCGAATCGAATTGATCGCCCCCCATCCGCTGGCCCGCATCCGCTTCAACGCTGCGCGGGTGCCGGCCGGCCACCTGCTGGGAGAGCCGGGCGAGGGCTTCAAGATCGCCATGGCGACCCTCGACATCTTTCGCTCGACTGTCGGCGCGGCGGCGCTAGGGTTCGCCCGGCGCGCGCTCGACGAAGCGGCCGGGCGGGCGCAGTCGCGCGAAGCCTTCGGCCAGCCCCTGGCTGGGTTCCAGTTGATCCAGGCCAAGCTCGCTGAGATGGCAGTCAAGATCGACGCTGGCGCGCTGCTCATCTATCGGGCCGCCTGGGTCAAGGATGTCGGCAACACAAGGGTCACCCGCGAGGCGGCAATGGCCAAACTCTATGCCACCGAAGCCGCCCAGGAAGTGATCGATGCGGCGGTGCAGATATTCGGCGGCGCCGGGGTCGTCGCCGATGCACCGGTCGAGCGGCTTTATCGCGAGATTAGGGCCTTGCGCATCTATGAGGGAACCAGTGAGATCCAAAAACTCGTCATCGCCGGGCAGACCCTGAAGGCGCTCGGCCGGACGCCTGTTCTATGAACCGCGCGCCGGGCGGCAAGTCGGGTCATGTCGATGGATTCGCGCGCGCGCATTTGCCGCCGCGCAAGAGTTGGCCGCCAATGGACTACTCATTGCTGCCCGAACTCGCTGCCTATCCCGATCGCATGAACGCTTGCGTCGAGTTGCTGGATAAATCCCTCGAGCGACTGGGAGGCGAACGGACCATGATCCGCTACGGCGATCTGATCTGGAGCTACGACGATCTCAAGGCCCGTGTCGATCGTATCGCGGCAACGCTGGTGGCCGATTTCGGGCTTGTCTCCGCCATCATCGGATTGTTGCGCGGACCCAACAATCCGATGATGGCGGCGGCGTGGCTGGCCATCGTCAAGGCCGGCGGGGTGTGCGTCGCCACCATGCCGCTGCTGCGCGG
>JAPULJ010000260.1 GCA_027295145.1 Alphaproteobacteria bacterium
CAATCTGTTTGCGCACGCTGACAGGGTCGTAGGCACTTGCCAGGTGGTTGTCGATCATAATGCGACCGCTGCTTGGACGAAGCACTCCGAGGATTAGCTCCAGTACCGTCGATTTCCCGCTGCCGTCGGCGCCCCGGATTACAACGGTGGCGCCGGGTTCGATACGCAAGGTGACGCCGGTCAACAAAGGACTATCGTAGTTCTCGTGCGAGTAGTGGACACCGTAGAAATAAATGCCACCGGCAATAAACGGCAACTTCGGTAAATAGGCGGATCTCTCGGTCTTCATGTCGAGCACCGCGACACAGCGTTCCTTCGCGACCTGGACGTTCTGGAACTGGGACCAAATCCCCATGGCGCGAAGCATCGGTTGAAGACTACGACCGGCGAGCATGGTGCAGGCCGTGAGCCCGCCGATAGTGAGGCTGCCATTCATGACGATTAAACTCCCAAGCCCGACGACAGCGGCCGGTGTCAGGTTCGATGCAAAAGCGCCAATGGTCTGCGCACGGCCGTTTAGTTTAATGACGTCGTGCTCAGCTCTACTGGAAGCCTCATGCAAACGCTCGTAGCGCCGTGCCATCTGCGCCTCCATGGCGAGGGCCTTGAGGGTATGCACACCGGTCAGACATTCCACGATGAAGCTGTATCTGCGCTCGCCGACGGTATCGCGTGTCTTGAGCGCCGCCTTCAGGCGTCGGCCTGCGAGTCCTGCTGCCAAGACAAATACCACCAAGATTATTAGTGGCACCAAGACCAGTGGGCCTGCCAGATAGCCGATTAGGCCAAGGAACAAAAGGGCAAACGGTAGGTCGATGAGAACCAGCGCCAACTGTCCGGAATAGAAATCTCGAAGAACATCAATGGCGGCCATTCGTTCCATGTGGGCGCCGGGAGCGATCTTCTCATAGCTCGCGAGGTCTGCCGAGAGGAATTGCTCCATCATGCAGCAACTCAATCCATGTTCGAAACGCGCCGCAGCCCAACCGTTCATGTGCGCCCGAGCAAGCCGTAGGATGGAGTCGATGATCAGGACGGCACCGATCCCGAGTACCAGCAGCACCAACGTGTCGCTTGAATTATTTGGGATTACCCGATCGTAGATTTGGAGGATCGAAATCGGCAGCGCTAACCCAAGCAGGTTGAGCATTAAGGTTGCCGTCAGGATCTCCAACCCTGCTCCGTGCAGACTGAGAATCGGCTGATCGCGCGACACAAACTCACGAAGTCTGGTGCGATCCCAAGTGTGTCTTTCCGCAATTGGTGACGTGGGCGCGGTCATTAGTGCTTGGTTCTCTAAATTATTGCTCAAATCGGTCCCGATTTATGGTAACAATTTGGTTGAATTTGATTAATCTTGCGTAAAAATAGACTGCGGATTGCAAGGTGTTTTTCCTTGCCAGGTGTTGTCCTGTCCCGATTACCGGATAAACATGCACGCCTATGTGACGTGAGCATCCGAATTCATTGATTTGAAATGGGATCGATCACAGGATGCGTTATTTGATCGAGCAAATCATAATTCACCTACATAATTCACCTAAAGGAGACGCATGTCCGGCTGGCGCGATCTGCCGCCAGATCGGCGTATCGCAGCGAGAGCAAGATTGCCGCCCTTTGTCCGCCGGAGGCCGAATTGCGAGCGCTTGCCTGAGCTTTCAAGCAGCCATTTGGCCGATTTTGTGATCCCAGTCAGCACGAATTCGGAGCAATAAATGGCAACACTCACCTATCCGAACCTGTTGGAGATCGATTTCGGCGCGATCAAAGTGCTGGGCGATGCTTTGGAACGAAATGGCATCTCGCGGCCATTGATCTGCACCGACAAGGGCATCGTTGATTGCGGCATATTCGACACGGTCCGCGGTGTCCTGCCGAACGACGTCTCGCCGAGCGTGTTCGACGGCACGCCAAGCAATCCAACAGAAGTTGCCGTTCGCCAGGCCTTGGCGCTCTACCAGGATAACGGCTGTGACGGAATTATCGCGATCGGCGGCGGCTCTTCCATGGATCTGGGCAAAGGCGTTGCGCTGACTACGCGCCATGACGGGCCAATCGCCAATTGGTCGGTCATCAACGGCGGACGGGAAAAGATCGGCAAGGCACCACCGATTATTGCCATACCGACCACTGCGGGAACCGGCAGCGAGGTTGGTGGCGGCTGCGTGATCATCACCGAGGGTGGCCAGAAGGTTGTCATTGTCAGCCCAAACCTGCTGCCGAAAATGGCGATCTGCGATCCCGAATTAACCCTTGATTTGCCCAAGCTGCTGACTGCGGCGACCGGCATGGACGCCATGGCTCATTGTATTGAGGCTTACTTGACGCCGGTCGTTAATCCGCCGGCGGCGGCCATCGGCCTTGATGGACTGGAGCGGGTCGTTACCTATCTGAAGCGCGCTGTCGACGATGGCCATGACCGGGATGCCCGCTGGCATATGATGATGGCCGCCAGCGAAGGGGCGATGGCCTTCGCCAAAGGATTGGGCGCGGTGCATTCCATGAGCCACGCGGTCGGCGCCGACGAGGAATTGCGTTTGCACCATGGCACTCTGAATGCGGTGCTTTTGCCAACGGTTTTACGGTTTAATGCGGATCACGTCGGTGAAAAATTTGTCCGCCTGCGCCGCGCCATGAGCCTGGCCGACGACGCCGATATCGCTGAATGGATCAGCGAATTTAATGCCGCACTGGGTCTACCGAAAAACCTCGGCGAGATGGGGGTGACGGCCGACATGGTGCCGAAACTCGCCGCCCACTGCATGACAGACGCCTGTCACTTCACCAACCCGAAACAGCCGAGCGTTCATGAGTACGCGGAAATGTTTGGCGAGGCGATCAGCTAGCGCCGATCCCGCCACGCAAATGACCACAATGTGGGCGAGGAAGCTTGTCCCCAGATTGCGGCCGGCCAGGCTGTCGCGTTCGAGCCGCTTTAGGTCCACAAATTACTTCGATCTCTGCAACGTTCTTTCGAAAATCACTCGCGGCCGTTTTCCGGCGACAACCGTTTTCGACAAAAAATCCGCCGTTCCAGCGGCGATTTCCGCTTTGGTAGTTGCAAGGTCTGCGTAACCCAAGAGAGCGGACCTCAGATTGTGTGAGGAGATTTCGTCTGCAGTTGACCCAAAGCGGACCCCACGATTCTACATCCTGCACTAAACTGTGATTTGGTGGTCGGACCAATTTCACGCTATCGTGGATTTGCTTCGCCCCTCCGTGGGAGACGCCATGTGGCGAAGAAGAAGGTCACTCGTAAGCTCGCAGCGATCCTCGCGACCGACATGGTCGGCTACAGGCGGCTCGTTGGCGTAGACGAGGAAGATGCTGAGCTGCTCGACCCCAAGACTTCGGAGCATGATGAACGCATCGCCAAAGCGATCGACGAACTTGGCCTGCCGATCGTGCAGATCCAGGAGAGTGGCTAGCATGTCCAAAAGCTCGGCAAGAACGTCACGGCGTTCCTCGACAATTTCGGGCGCGTCCGGATGAGATCGGCATCACGGTGATGAAATCCGGCGTCATCATTCTTTACGCGATCGCAGCGGCGATCTTCGCTGCGGGTTCGCCGGCCGTGGCCGCCCGCCAAGCGCCGCCCCCTGGCGAAGGCCGCGAAATATTGGGGCCTCGCGAACTGCCTGAGGGGGCGAGCGAGGCAGAGGTCCGGCGGCACTGCACGCGCCAGTACGACGCCGAAGCCTCCATGTTCGCCGATCCGACGGCCTCGGGCTGGGGCGGCATCAGCGACGCCCAGCTGCTCCAGGAGTTCCGCCGATGCATGTTGCGCCACGGCGTGAGGCCATAAGCTTACGCGCGGTAATTGCGGCAGCGCTGCTGATCAGCAGGAGGATACTAATGGCCACCTCATTGTTCGCCAAAGCACGGAAACGGTTGCACCAGGCAGCTAAGCATCTTGAGGTCGACCCGGATGTGCTGGAGAAGCTGAAATATCCGCAGGAGACGCTGGCCGCCAGCCTTATGGTGCGCATGGACGACGGTTCGCGCCATTCATTCAAGGCTTGGCGCTGCCGTTACGACG
>JAPULJ010000261.1 GCA_027295145.1 Alphaproteobacteria bacterium
TTATCGGCGGCACCATGTCGATCTGGTTCCGCCTCGAGCTGAATGACCCAAACACTCAGATCATCGCCGACAACCAATTTTTCAATGTGCTGATTACCGCGCACGGGCTGATCATGGTCTTCTTCCTGGTCATGCCGGCGCTAATCGGGGGCTTCGGCAATTGGATCGTGCCGATCATGATCGGCGCCCCAGACATGGCCTTCCCGCGGATGAACAATATCAGCTTCTGGCTACTCATTCCCGCCCTGCTGCTGCTGGTCGGCTCGGCTCTGGTGGGCAGCGGCGCCGGCACCGGATGGACTGTATATCCGCCGCTGTCGAGCACACCGTTCCACGACGGGCCGTCCGTCGATATGGCGATCTTCGCGCTGCATTTGGCCGGCGCTTCATCGATCCTCGGCGCTATTAATTTTATAACCACCATCTTCAACATGCGCGCGCCGGGCATGACCCTGCACAAGATGCCGTTATTCGTATGGTCGATACTGGTTACCGCCTTCCTGCTGCTGCTGGCGCTGCCGGTGCTGGCCGGCGCTATCACCATGCTGCTCACCGATCGCAATTTCGGTACAGCCTTCTTTCGGCCCAACGCCGGAGGCGATCCGCTGCTTTTCCAGCACCTGTTCTGGTTTTTCGGCCATCCGGAGGTCTACATCCTTATCCTGCCGGGCTTCGGGATCGTCAGCCAAGTGATCTCCACCTTCTCCAGGAAGCCGATCTTCGGCTACCTCGGCATGGCCTACGCGATGGTGGCGATCGGCTTTATCGGCTTTATCGTCTGGGCCCACCACATGTATACGATCGGGCTCAACGTCGACACCCGCGCCTATTTCGTTGCCGCCACGCTGGTCATAGCGGTGCCTACCGGGATCAAAATCTTCAGCTGGATCGCGACCATGTGGGGTGGTTCGATCGAGTTCAAGGCGCCGATGCTGTTCGCCCTCGGCATGATCGTCCTCTTCACGATCGGCGGCGTGACGGGGGTCGTGTTAGCCAACGCCGGGATAGATAATTCGCTGCACGACACCTACTACATCGTCGGCCATTTCCACTACACGATGTCGATGGGGGCGCTGTTCTCGATCTTCGCCGGCTTTTACTACTGGTTCCCCAAGATGTGCGGGCGCATGTATCCCGAATTCTGGGGTAGAGTTCATTTTTGGATGTTGTTCGTCGGCGTCAACCTGACTTTCTTCCCGATGCATTTCATGGGGCTGGCCGGCATGCCGCGGCGCATACCCGACTACCCAGACGCCTACGCCGGCTGGAACATGATTGTCTCGTACGGCTCATACCTTTCGGCGGCCAGCGTGTTTGTCTTCCTCGGCATTGTCGCCTACACATTGCGGGCCGGCAAACGGGTCGGCGAGAACCCCTGGGGCGAAGGTGCGACGACGCTGGAATGGAATGTCGCCTCGCCGCCGCCCTTCCACACCTATGAAGATTTACCGCGCGTGAAGTAAGCGCATTTGGCGGAGTTGGAATGTGTCGTACACATCGAATGAAATCAGGGCAAAAGCCCCCATTGCCGCTAGCGAGGCGACCGCCGGCGATTATATCGCGCTGCTCAAGCCGCGGGTGATGTCGCTGGTCGTGTTCACCGGGTTCGTCGGATTCTACCTAGCCCCGGCGAGCCCCCATCCCGTGCTCGCTAGCATCGCCATCCTGTGTATCGCGGTGGGCGCCGGCGCGGCGGGCGCCATAAACATGTGGTACGAGCGAGATATCGACGCGGTCATGAAGCGCACGATGTCGCGCCCGATCCCCACCGGGCGCATTGCACCCGGCAACGCGCTTGGGTTCGGAGTGGTGCTGGCCATCGCTTCGGTGACCCTGATGGGACTGGCGCTCAACTTGCCGGCGGCGGCGTTGCTGGCGCTTTCGATTGCATTCTATGTCTTTGTTTATACGATTTGGCTAAAGCGGCGGACGCCGCAAAACATCGTCATCGGCGGGGCGGCGGGCGCCTTTCCGCCGATGATCGGTTGGGCCGCGGCGAGCGGCGAGGTCAGCCTTGCCTCGTTGGCGCTGTTCGCCATTATCTTCATCTGGACGCCGCCGCATTTCTGGTCGCTGGCGCTTTACCGCTCGCAGGACTATGCAAACGCTGGCATCCCCATGCTGCCAGTGATAGCTGGGCCGGATGTGACGCGGCGCCAGATCTTGTTATACACGGCGGTCCTACTGCCGGTTACATTGACACCCTACCTGCTGGGCTTGTCGGGAGTCATCTATCTGGGAACGGCGCTGGTATTGGGTGCGGGCTTCGTTACCCAGGTGGGGAGGCTGTGGTTCGAGCGCACCGAGGCACGCGCGAAATCCGCCTTCCGCTATTCGATTCTTTATCTTTTCCTGCTGTTTGTGGCGCTGGTCGTCGACAAGGTGGCGGGTGGGATGATCTAGTGAACAGATCCGGCACTGAGCAGTCTGAAACTGCCCGGCGGCGCCAACGCGGCCGCAACTGGGCGTTATGCGCGGCCCTCAGCGCTATGGTGATCCTGTTCTACGTGCTGACATTCGTCACTATGGGAAGCAAGGGCTGATGCAAGCTCGTGGACAATTCGGCCACGCGCGAACGGTCGTTCCACTGCTCGCCTTGCTCGCGGCGATGGCTGGGTTGGTCTCCTACTCGGTGCCGCTCTACCGCCTATTCTGCCAGGTGACCGGCTACGGCGGCACGACACAACAGGCCAAGGTAGCGCCCGGAGCGGTTTCGGCGCGAAAATTCACCATCCGCTTCAACGCCGATGTCGGCCCCAACCTGCCCTGGAGGGTCCAGCCGGTAGTCCGCCAATACACGCTGCGGGCGGGGGCCCGGAAACTGGCCCGATTTCGGGCCCGTAACATTTCCAATCGCACGGTTACCGGCACATCGAGTTTCAACGTAACCCCTGCCAAGGCTGGCCGTTACTTCGTCAAGATCGCCTGCTTCTGCTTCACCAGGCAGGAACTGGCAGCGGGTCAGATCGAGGAAATGCCAGTGACCTTCTTCATCGATCCGGCGATCCTCAAGGACCGCAATCTGCGTGACGTTACGAGCATCACACTGTCCTACACGTTTTTCCGGGCTAGCCCGCTCAGGGTCAAGAAAACGGCTGAGACTGGGCACGCCATCGGCAAGATGAAACTCGCCAGCAAACGACCGAATCCCTAAATAGGGGACCGCATGAACACCGCCAAACAACCGGCATCCGACGCCAAGCATCCCTACCATCTCGTCGATCCCAGCCCGTGGCCGGTAATGGGCGCCGGCGCCGCGCTGCTGCTGTTCGGTGGCGCCGTCATGTTCATGCATGAGATCAGCGGCGGCACCTGGATCATGGCCCTCGGCGGCGCGCTGGTTCTGGCGACGATGTTCCTGTGGTGGCGCGACGTCGTCAACGAGGGTGAATTCCTGGGCCATCATTCGGCGGTTGTCCAGATCGGGCTGCGCTACGGCATGGCCCTGTTCATTGCCTCGGAAGTGATGTTTTTCGCAGCCTTCTTCTGGGCCTATTTCGACGCCAGCCTATTCGCCGATGGCGGCATCGTCTCAGGCGAGACCGTGCAGCATTACGCCCGCCGCAAGGCCAGCGGCGGGGTCTGGCCACCCAAGGGGATGACGGTCTTCAACCCGTGGGGCGTGCCGTTCCTGAACACGCTGATCCTGCTGACCTCGGGCGTCACCGTCACATGGGCGCATCATGAGCTGCGCCATGGCAACCGCACGCGGTTTCTGCAGGCGCTGGCGCTGACCATCGTTCTCGGCGTCACGTTTACCGGTCTTCAGGCGTTTGAGTACGCTTCGGCACCCTTCTCCTTCCAGACCGTAGTTAACGATGGGGTCATCGAGAAAGGCGGGGTCTACACGTCGACCTTTTTCATGGCGACGGGTTTTCACGGGTTTCATGTGGTCGTCGGCACGATCTTCCTGACGGTGTGCTTCTTCCGCGGCACCAAGGGCCATTTCAAACCCGACCACCATTTCGGTTTTGAGGCGGCGGCCTGGTACTGGCATTTCGTCGACGTGGTATGGCTGTTCCTGTTCACCGCCGTCTACTGGTGGGGCTCAGGGAACGCGCCGTTGCATTAGGTGATTTCGCCCGGGTCTGCCATGGAGGAAGATTATTATCCACCCATCTCGCCATATTCCGCGGGGTTCAGCTGTCGCTGCCCGCGCTGTGGCCAAGGCAAGCTCTTCGACGGCTTCCTTCAGGTCACTAAAAGCTGCGCGCGGTGCGGGCTCGATCTGAGCGAGCAGGACAGCGGCGACGGCGCGATCGCATTTGTCACGCTTATTCTTGGCTTCATCGCCGTCGGCCTGGCGCTATGGTTCGAGTTCACATTCGAGCCGCCGTTGTGGGTCCATGCGGTCCTCTGGCCCCCCTTCATCCTGGGTAGCACTATCGTCATGCTGCGGCCGCTGAAGGCGTTTCTGGTCGCCCAACAGTACCGGCACCGCCGACACCAAAACGATGCCATCTAAAGGGCGCTTCCGCCCCCGCCTGTGGCCGACCCTGATTACCCTGTCCGCCGTTATCGTGATGCTGGGGTTCAGCGTCTGGCAGCTCGAACGCAGAGCCTGGAAGCATGAGCTGATCGCGCGGCGGGTAGCCCGGATCGCGGCTCCAAGCGTTCCCTTGCCGGCCAAGGTCGACCCCAAGTTGTTCGAGTTCCGCAAGATGAGCCTGCGCGGCCGCTTTCTGCACGCCAAAGAGCTCTATGTCGGAGCGCGTTCCCTGCGCAGCAATCTCGGCTACCACGTTTATACCCCCTTCGCCGCTAACGACGGTACAGTGGTGCTGGTCAACCGCGGCTGGATCCCGCTGGCGCGCAAGGAGCCCAGTAGGCGCAGGC
>JAPULJ010000262.1 GCA_027295145.1 Alphaproteobacteria bacterium
ATATGTGACCCTCTACACCAGAGGCTTCAGCCATTTCGTTACCTCCATGACTGCTCCGATTGCTTCCGGCCGGAGCGATAGTTGCCGGGTGGGACTTGCACCCACTGAAGAACGCCGCCTTACCACGGCGCACACCCAAAGGCGACATTCAACATGACAGGCAATGCGTTAGGGGGCACCGATAACCAGGAATTAGGGAACATGCGCAGAACCCTCAAGATTCGTGCTACATTTCTGATGCCGAGAGGCATATTCACTGGAGGAATGCGCGTGTCATGGACGTGGACGCTTGGCTTGAAAACCTCGGCCTAGGACAATATGCGGGAGTTTTCGCAGAAAACCGTGTGGGTGCTGATGTACTGTCTGACCTAAGCGACGACGATCTTGAGAAACTCAGCATTCCGCTTGGTGACCGCAAACGGCTGCTCAAGGCCATCGCGGCCCTTGGGGATGGGGCCGAGACGCCTGCGGCTCCCGAACCGCGACTCTCTACCTCTTCCGAGGCCGAGCGCCGTCAACTGACCATCATGTTTTGTGACATGGTGGGCTCGACGGCGCTGTCGAATTCGTTGGACCCGGAAGACTATCGGGAAATCATCCGCGCCTATCAGACGAGCTGTTCAGAGGTTATCCGGCGCTACGAAGGCTATCTCGCCAAGTTCCTCGGGGACGGCGTATTGGCGTACTTCGGTTACCCGCAGGCACACGAGGAAGACGCGGAGCGGGCGGTACTTGCTGGTCTCGACTTGGTGGCTGCGGTCAACAGGCTTGACACGCAGCCCAGTCACGGACTGCAGGTCCGCGTCGGCATTGCCACCGGCCAAGTGGTCGCCGGGGACTTGGTCGGTGATGGCGTCGTCGAAGAAAAAGCGGTGCTCGGTCAGACACCCAACCTGGCGTCGCGTTTGCAGGATTTAGCGCAGCCGGGTTGGGTCGTCATCGCGGAAGACACACAGCGCCTGGTCGCCGGTCTTTTCGAACAGGAGGACATGGGTGAGCAGACACTCAAGGGTATCTCCGAGCCGGTTAGGGCCTGGCGGGTCTTGGGCGAGCGAGCGGCGGCGAGCCGATTTGCCGCGCGGACGGAATCGCTTACTAGCTTCGTCGGACGGGACGAGGAGTTAGCGCTACTCTTGGAGCGATGGGAGCGGGCCAAGAAGGGTGAGGGGCAAGCAATCCTGCTCTCCGGTGAGGCCGGTATCGGCAAGTCACGCATTGTTTGGGCCTTGCAACAGCGAATTGCCAGGGAAGACCACATCCTGCTGCGCTACCAGTGCTCGCCTTTCCATACCAACAGCGCGTTTTATCCAATCGTAAATCAGCTTGAATCGGCCGTCGGGTTTGCCACCGATGAATCACCCGATCGAAAGCTGGACAAGTTGGAAGCGTTCCTCGCCCAGGCGACGAACGGAACAGCGATAGTGGTTCCACTATTTGCCGCTTTGCTGTCGATTCCGACCGGCGATCGTTATCCGCCCATGGAAATGCCGCCTCAACGGCAAAAGGAGAAGACTCTCGAAGCGCTGACCGACCAAGTGCTCGGGCTAGCTACCCGCCGCCTGCTGCTTTTCATTCTCGAGGATGGGCAATGGATAGACCCGTCAACGCAAGAAGCTGTCGAGAGAACGATCGAACAGGTGCAGGCGGCGCGCGTCTTGATGATCATTACGTCTCGTCCCGGTCACAGTCTGCTTTGGAGCGCACAGGGGCACGTAACTTCGTTGACGCTCAATCGGCTGAGTCAGCGCCAATCGACCGTGTTGGTTGACAACGTAGCTGCAGGAAAGACGCTCCCATCCAAAGTGTTAGATCAAATCGTCGCCAAAGCCGACGGCGTGCCCTTGTTCATCGAGGAACTGACCAAAGCCATGCTGGAGGCGGATTTCCTGGAAGACAGAGCTAACGGCGACGCATTTCGGGAACCTTTGCCTTCGCCGGCGGTCCCGTCATCGCTCAAAGATTCGTTGATGGCGCGCCTTGATCGGGTCACGGTCGTCAAGGAAGTGGCGCAGATTGGTGCCGTGATCGGGCGGAGTTTCTCCTATGAATTGTTGCAGAGCCTATCGCCGATGCCCAAGAGGAAACTCCAGGGGGCCCTCGAACAATTGAATCAATCCGGGCTTGTCTTTCGACGCGGAGCGCCACCAGAGAGCAACTACACCTTCAAGCACGCCCTCCTTCAGGACGCGGCTTATGACAGTTTGCTGCTGACCACACGGCGCGAGCTGCACGCCCGCCTGGCGCGGACGCTAGAGAAACAACACCCGACCAAGGGTGAGACCGAACCCGAGCTCCTGGCGTACCATTACACGCGAGCGAACCTTCCGAACGAGGCCATTGCCTATCTGCAGAAAGCCGGTCGACGGGCAATCGAGCGCTCGGCAAACCTCGAGGCCATTGAACATTTCAGGCAGGCTCTCGATTTGATCGGGCGGCAGCCTGCCTCTGCAGATAGGCGCCACCAAGAGGTCGAACTCCACCTGGCTCTGGGCGCGGCATTGATCGCTCCCAGGGGTTATGCCGCCGAGGAGGTGCGCCGCGCCTACGCAAGAGCGGTCGATCTCTGTCAGGAGGGCGATGACAGGGAGCCCCTGTTCCGGGCGGTTCGAGGTCTTTGGAACTGTCATCTAATGCGCGGCGAGCTGCGCAGAGCAAGCGAATTGGCGGCTGAGCTGCTGTCTTTGGCACAGGGATCGAACGACCCAAAGCGCGTGCTCATAGCGCATCGGGTATCCGGCACGACCCATTTTGGGCTCGGCGAGCACGAGCTCGCGAATCAGCACATGGAGCAAGGGATCGATCTGTATGACCCCAACGACCATCAGTCATACGTGCTGCAGTACGGTGAAGACCCAGGCTTGTGGTGCTACGTCTACTCGGGATGGATTACCGATTGGTTGGGGTTCGGCGACCGCGCTTTGGATAAGGCGCAACAGGCGATCGCCCTGGTGGAGCAATTACCGACACGCCACAGCTTGGCTTATGTCCTGGCATCCACCGCAACATTCTATCAATACCGCAGAGAGCCGCGCCTGGCTCTCGAATACGCGGAGTCCGCGATTACGGTCAGCACCGAACAGGACATCGCCCAACAACTAGCATGGGCCTCAGTACATAGAGGCTGGGCCTTGGCCATGCTGGAAAAAGCAGAACAGGGACTCACGCAGCTGCAGGAAGGCGTGGCCGCCTGGCGTGCGATCGAGGGCGAGAAGGCCTTGCCTCATTTCCTGACGCTGCTTGCCGAGACCTATGGGAAAGTCGGACAACCCGAGCTCGGCCTCGCCAAACTCGACGAAGCAGAAGATATCGTGCGGCGTACCAATCATCGGTCCTACGAAGTCGAGCTACACCGGCAAAGAGGCGAGCTGCTTCGGAAACTGCCGAAACCAAGCGACGGGAAGGCGGAAAACTCATTCCTTCGGGCAATCGAGGTGGCCCAAATGCAGCATACCAAAACGCTTGAATTGCGAGCCGCCGTAAGCCTGGGCCGTCTGTGGCAGGATCGAGGAAGAGCGACCGAGGTTCGCGAACTGATCGAACCTCTGTACGACTGGTTCACCGAGGGCTTCAATACCGTCGACCTGAAAGAGGCGAAATTGCTTTTGGATGATCTTAAGTGACATTTCCGTGAAAGCGTCTACGGTGCAAAGACGCGGCGCGATCACCGATGTTGAAACGGAGGGGGAGCGATGTGGTTCACAAGGATCCTCAGGGGCATAGCGATCACCGGTTTTGCGAGTGCGGCCCTAAGCTCGGGGGTTTCGGTCGACGCAGCAGAACGCGTCAAATGGAAGATGCAGAGCGCATTTCCTAGCCACCTCTCGGTGACTGGTGAGGTTGCCGCCCGTTTCGAAGGTCTGATCGAGTCGATGTCGGGTGGGACTTTGCAGATCAAGTTCTACGCACCGGGCGCTCTGGTTCCTGCGATGGAAGGATTTGACTCCGTGAAGGTCGGCTCGATCGATGCTTGGTGGGGCACCGCCGGATTTCACGCCGGCAAAATCCCAGCGTTGTCGTGGTTTAGCGCAGTGCCGTTCGGCCCCCGCACAGGCGAATATCTCGCATGGATGAATTACGGCGGCGGCGACCAAATTTATGACGAGCTTTATGCCAGTCACGGCTTGAAAGCCCTTCATTGCTCGGTCATCGCACCGGAGGCTTCCGGCTGGTTCAGGGAGGAAATCAAGACCGTTGCCGATTTGAAGGGCCTCAAAATGAGATTCTTTGGCCTCGGCGCCAGGGTCATGGCCAAGTTGGGTGTTTCGACCCAGCTGCTCGCCCCCGCGGACATCTATCCGGCCCTTGAGCGCGGCGTGATCGACGCTGCCGAGTATTCTATGCCGTCGAACGATCTCGACCTTGGGTTTTACCAAGTGGCCAAGCACTACTACTTTCCGGGCTGGCATCAGCAATCGTCGGTCGGCGAGTTGCTCATGAACGCCGCAAAGTGGGAGGCCCTGTCCGATCAGCACAAGGCGATCATAAAAGCAGCTTGCGGCGACAGTCTCAATTGGTCGTTTGTACGCAGCGAGGCCATGCAGTACAAGGCTATGCTGAAACTGAAGGAAAAAGGGGTGATCTTTCATCGCTGGGCGGACGACGTTCTCAAGACGTTCGAGGAGAAGTGGCAGGAGGTGGCCGAAGAACAGGCCGCAATAGACCCTCTATTCAAACGGGTTTACGAGAGCTATTCGGCATTCCGCAAGCAATACGCGGTTTGGCGTGAACACGGCTATTTGGATTAGCTGCGGGTGGATCGAATCGTTGCCTCTACCGAAAAGCATTCTTTTCGAAGCCCTAAATCTGGTTACTCAAATCTTGTAGCGATTCTAGGCCCGATCTGGCCGCTTCCGAGGGGGGGTCCGTGCCGCAGCACATGACATTGAGTCTGCTTATGGCTACAAGCCGACTCGGGCGGGGTTGGTCGATGCCCAGCCAAGCCCGCATAAACTACACGCCCTGATTACGCCACCCGAACTTCTGCACCGTGACCCACAGCTGTCTATCAGTACACCGCCAGACTGTTTCTGGTCATCGCCTCACTCGGGCAGACCCGCGCTGCGCAGAGATCCGATGAATCTCTCCATCTCGGCCGGGTCTCGGTACGGCTCGGAGACCCGTACCTGCGCCAGGGTCCACTCCG
>JAPULJ010000263.1 GCA_027295145.1 Alphaproteobacteria bacterium
CTAGGTGTCTGATAGACGAGTCAGCATAAGGTATTGATTTACAAGCGGAGAAGGTTTGACACCAGTTCCCTTCCCTCCGCCAGCAAGCCTTTGATATAGCAGAAAAACCGAGCGAAATTCGAACTGTCGGTACGGTTCGCGGCGGTCCGCCGGCCTTGACGCCCGGCTGACACGAGAGCGGGACCGAGAGAACGAGGTCTTTCGGCGTGGTCCGCGGGCATCGCGGACACTTTCTCTCCTGACAGATTCCGAAGTCCGGTTCGGCCGCGCGATTCCGCGCTTGGCATGCGTAACGAGGTACGCACTGTTGCGTCCGACAGGGTGGCATGCCCCAGGGTGTTAAAGTTGTTGCGGGAGTCAGCCTCGGGAGATTCCCAAATCTCTTCGCTGCTCATTCCAACTGACGGGAATGCCCTTCATGAGCCGCTCGAGTTCCAGTTCGGTCGGTTGGCTGCCGTCCAGAATGGTGTCCGTGGCGAATTCGCACTCATGCGGCGCCCGGGGGTTCGAAAAGGCCACCGCAATGCTTTTCCCAAATGAAATTGCGCAGCGCGGCCGGATGTCCCGAACGACTTTCTCGGCCGGGGTCTTCGCACTCATGGTTCTCTGTCTTATCTTCGTTCTCTTCGGTCACTACGATGAGCCAATATTCTCCCGCTATGGAGTTACTTCAGATCGTCCCAAAGGCGCTGACGTCAGACACGTTGCATCTTTAAGGTCACGATCGAATGGATGGCGAGCACGCCGAGGATGATACCGCCGCCGAGAAATGTCGTGCTGGTCGGTATTTCATCGAGGACCAACCAAACCCAGAACGAACCGAGGCAGCTTTCAATTAGCATGACAAGGCCGACCTCCGGCGCGCTGATGTAACGGGGACCGGTCGTGATTAACCCAAAGGCGATGGGCAACAGCACCAAATTAAAGGCGGCGAACCAACCAACACCGACGGTGTCGACGCCCAGCGGGCCCGCGAAAGGAACCGCAATCAACGCCACCATAAAGCCGCCAATCGCCACTGAGGGGATCATGCTGCGCTGACTCGCGCGCCGAACCACGACCAGGTTAACGGCCATAAACACCGCCGCAATCAGACCATATATATCACCGGTAAAATTGCCGCGGTCAAAGCCGTTCGCGAGGACGATCGCCAGTCCACCGCATACGGCGATCACGGCGACCCAGGTAGCACGCCGGCTTCGCTCGCCGAGAAAGATATGACTGAAGACAGCCGCCAGCATCGGCGTCGTGCTGATAATGACAAGGGTATTGGCGACATCGGTCAGCATGATCGAGCCAACGAAAAAGATGCTGCTGCCCCCAAACAGGATACCTGCCGCCAGTCCTGAACGGCCGATAGCCCGTACGTGACTATATGTTCGCCCGCGATAGACGACCGCCAAACCGAGTGTAACACCAATTGCCATGAATAGATTGCGCCACAACACCAGGGCCCAAACATCGGCCTCGACAATGCGCATCGTCAGTGCATCGGGCGACAAGACCAGAACGCCGATCGCCGTCAGAAGCAGTCCCGTCGCTCGGCTGCTCAATCCAAACATTTCGCTTACCTAGCGGCGTGAAGAGACAGCGCTGATCGCAAGCTTGATCGGTCAGACAAGACAGTGACCATCGGCGGCCGTTACCTTGCCACGTTTGAGCACCAAACGCCGCGCGGCCCGGTCCATAATTGCCTGGGCTACGGTTTCGCCTTTGACTACAACAATGTCCGCGTCACAACCGACGTCGAGCCCATAGTTTTCTACACCAAGCGCCTTGGCGGCGCCCGTCGTTGCCATCGAGAGGGCGATCGCCAGTTCTTCATCGCGGCGAAAATTGCTGCGATAGCCAAGCCACATTACGCGCTCCAGCATGTCACCGTTGCCGTACGGCCCCCAAGAATCGCGAATACCATCGGAGCCAGTGCAAAGGATGACGCCGGCCGCGGAGAGTTTCAGGATTGGCGGGTAGACCGATTGTCCGGGACCATGGGTCATGATGGCAATTTCGTTATCGAGCAGCATTTGCGTCAAGCGGTCGAGATAGGGTTCATCAACGCCGCCGAGACAGAAGGCGTGCGAGATCATGACCTTTCCACGTAACCCCAACGCCTTAGTCCGTTCGGCGATCAATTCGACCGTGAAGGCACCAAGCTGTCCGGGTTCGTGCAGATGAATATCGATCCCCAGGCCATGCTTGTCGGCGATACCGAAAATGATATCGAGATGTTTGACCGGATCGCGCTCAATGACCGACGGGTCAATGCCACCGATGCAATCAATGCCGAGTTTGGCCGCTTCATTGAGGTAAGCCTCGGTGCCCGGAGAGGCCAGAATCCCCTGTTGCGGAAAGGCGACGACCTGGATCGTGACGCTTTCCTTGAACGCCGCCTGTGTCGCCAACACACCTTCAAGGTAACCGAGGCCGCGCTCGTTGTTGACGTCAACATGGGTGCGAATATGGGTCGAACCATTGCCGATCTCGAGGCGCGTTTGGGTCGCCGAACGTTGCGCCGAGTCAATATTCAACTTTTTGACAATTCGGCGTTCGTTGTCGACCTTGTCGCGGATTGTTGGGCCGGCTGAATGCGGTTGCCATGACAGACCGTAGAGTGTTTTGTCCATGTGGGTGTGGGCTTCGATCAGACCCGGCAATGCAATATCTCCGCCACCGTCCAGCAGGGTCACGTCCGCGGGAAGGTCCGAAATCTCCGGCGCGATCTTCGCAATGCGGCCATTTTGGATGAGGATGTCCGTCACCGACCCGGCATTCGGCCGGACATTCTGGAGCAACGCCAACTCGGTCATTATGTTTCCTATTCCACGTTCATCGATGCCTGGGGATCGACCGCCAGCAACAGGGCCTCGAGTTGATGGCGGTGGTCGCGTTTCCCGATCTGCAAGACACCGCGATCATTTGGCCGACAATACTGATTTAAGGTCGACAATCTTCTTCTTCCTGGGTGACAGATCGAGCCTATTTTCGATGCCGGCAAGATGGACTTCCATCAGCCCGGCAGCGTCGTCGCCACGACCTTCAGCGATCGCTTTGACCAGATCCCGATGTCCTTCGAACTCGCAGTTTTCCGGGGGCCCGCGCTCGTAAAGCATGCAAATCAGCGATGTGCGGGACACCAGCTCATGAAGGAATTCGCCGAGCACGGCGAGACCAGCCAATTCAGCGAGCATTAAATGAAAATTGCCACACTCCCGAATAACCGTCGGCAAATCGCCGTTGGTCCGGGCTTCATGCTCTTTGGCCAATTGCCTAGCGAGCTTCTCCGGTATCGAAGCATCGCTCGCGTTGGCGAGGGTTCGCACGATATGACTCTCGACCATGCGGCGGGCATCAAATACCTCACGCGCTTCCTCGGCCGTCGGTTCCGACACGAATGCGCCTTTGTTCGGAACAAACGTTAGGACTTTGAGGTCCGCCAACCGGAACAGTGTTTTCCGCAACCGGGTCCGCCCGACACCAAAAATTTTGGCAAGTTGTTCTTCTTTGAGTTTCGTCCCCGGCGGCAGATCATGCACGTAGATCGCGTTATAAATCTGACGGAAAACATGATCATCGCTGGTTTCGCGCGTTTCGTCAGCGATCTTTTTTTCAACGGGCTTCCGCATAATTTTCTCACGTTCCACGAATTTTTTATCGCGCAAATATAGAAGTAAACGATCGGTTCGTAGACCTCATAGCCGCCGATATTCCACACGAAAATGGAAAGGCCTGGCGATCATTGTACGCACTTTTTCCTTAATTGTGTACATTTTTTTTTCTATTTGTCGACGATTGTGCATATCATTGATAGGCTGAGACATGGATCTTGTCGATCGGCTTTGCCCGCCGCCCATGACGGCGCGCGGAAAATGTCGAACGGATCACAACGCAGGGAGATGGATATGAAACGAACATTGATTGGCGCCTCGGTCGGTCTCGCAATTGCGATGGGTGCCGCCGCCAACGTCGACGCGAAAACCTTCAAGTTCGCCTATTCCGGAGATGTCACGTCGATGGATCCGTATTCCATCACCGAGAGCTTCTCGATCTCGTTCTTGAACAATATCTATGTGGGTTTGACCCGCTACGATGAAAACCTCAAAACCCAACCAGCGCTCGCAACCTCATGGAAGTATGTCAAACCAAACGTGATTCGCTATACGTTGCGCCAAGGCGTC
>JAPULJ010000264.1 GCA_027295145.1 Alphaproteobacteria bacterium
GATGGCAGCGGCCGCGAAAATTTTGTGCGGCGCTACGTTTTGCGGCGAGCCGGTCCGAGCGGACCTGTCGTCAGGGCGGAAACATGTGTTTCCTTCAAGCCGGGCGCCCTCAGGATTCAGCCGATCGGACGCGGCTTCGCACTAGCGACTCCCAGTCGCCGGGTGATCAATGCGTTCGGACCACGGTTCTTCGAAGCGATGCGCGGGCTGCAGATCATCCGCTACTACGGTTACAACCGCCGCTGCACGGTCGGCCGGCCGGGGAGAGCAATGGTCTATTGGCTACGCGGTGCAGTAGTCCCGGTCGGGCCGATCCCCGGCGAAGATTGCGTGCAGTTCAATCCCGATCGAACCGGGGTTGTCTTCGGCGGCGGCGGCTGGCGTATCGTCGAGGGCAGCCGTAGCCTCTTCACCGTTCCGAGCCGGCGCGAGGGTTTGCGTGCGCTCAGTGTGTTGCGGCGCTACCGTTTCACCCGTTCGTGCTTCGTCGGTCGGCCGCAGGCATCGATGAGCTACTTGCGCAGATAGGCGCGCCGTTTCACAGTCCAGCCGCGCCGCCGGGTATACCGCGGCGCGGTTTTTTTGTTGCCCGCCGGGGTTTATAACCCGGCCATGCAATATCTGACCCCGGGGCTTGCCTTCCTCTTCAGCCTCGCCGCAACACTGTTGCTCACCGGCATCCTCGTCCGCGCCTTGCGGCAGCGCCAGATTTTCGACCTCCCCAACGAGCGATCGAGCCACGAAAACCCGACGCCGCGCGGCGGCGGCATAGCCGTTATCGCAGTGGTGCTGGCGGCGGCCGCACTGATCGCTCTTCTTTCCAAGCCGGCGCCCGCCGGGCTTTGGCCGGTCCTAGCCGGCGCGGGTTTGCTGGCGGGGATATCCTGGCTCGACGATTTAAAGGGGATGAGTGCCTTGCCGCGCCTTGCCGCGCAAGGTGCGGCGGTGGCTCTGGGGCTCGCTTTCGTGCCGTCGGAGAGCCTTGTATTCCAGGGGTTGCTGCCGGAACTCGCGGATCGCCTTCTCGCCGGGCTGCTCTGGATTTGGTTCGTCAATCTTTTCAACTTCATGGACGGGATCGACGGGATCGCCGGGGTCGAGGCAGCGTGCATCGGCGCCGGACTTTTCGTGGTGCTGCAGGGTTTGGGAGGCTATGCCGAGCTGGGCTTGGTCGCGTTGGCGACGGCTGGCGCGGCGTTGGGGTTCCTGTGGTGGAATTGGCAACCGGCGCGCATCTTTCTGGGCGATGTCGGCAGCGTGCCGCTCGGCTACCTGCTGGGCTGGTTGCTCCTATCGGCAGCGGCGGCGGGAGCCTGGGCGCCGGCCCTGATCCTGCCTCTGTATTACATCGCCGATGCCAGCTTGACCCTTGTCCGGCGGCTCCTGCGTGGCGAAAGAATATGGGCCGCCCACCGCCAACATGCCTACCAGCGGGCCGTGCAAGCCGGAATGAGCCACGCCCAAACCGTCTGCGTTATCGCCGTTGGAAACGTTGCACTCATCGGATTGGCGGTGGTTGCGGCCAGCGGTTGGCCCATCGCCGCGCTTGGCGTCAGTGGTTTCGTCGTGCTGCTGGTTCTTTTTGCTCTCCATAGGGCGCCGGGTAAAGGCACGTAATATTGCCTATTGTTTCCCACCACCTATGGCGTCGCCGTTCGACCGTGTTATGGTCCGCGATCATTTGAGAATACGGACCATGTTCAAAGCTTTACGCGGAAGCCGGGCGCGGATCGCCTACCTCCACGACGTCTTTATGGCGGCGGCGTCGTTCGTTATCGCCCAGTATCTGAGGCTCGGCGAATCTGTTTTCTGGTACGCGAGCGAATATATCTGGTACGGAACGGCGCTCTTCGCTGTTGTCGCGGCCGGCGTCTACGCCTCGCTCGATCTTTATCGCGGGGTCTGGCGATACGCCTCGCTCAACGACATGGTTGCGATCATCAAGGCGGCGACGCTGACCGTCCTGATATTCCTGCCTTTGCTGTTCCTACTTACCCGGCTGCAGGACCTGCCGCGTTCCTCGCTGCTCATCAACTGGCTGGTGCTGATCGCCCTTCTCGGCGGGCCACGCGCGCTCTATCGGGTGTTCAAGGACCGGCGGGTTGACACGCTCCTCTCCCGCGACGGACGCCCGCGCATTCCCGTACTCCTGGTAGGCGCCGGCGACGCGGCCGAAATTTTCATCCGCGCGGTCAATCGCAAGAGACAGTCGAACTATGCCGCCGTCGGCATTGTCAGCGAAAAACCGGGCCGTGTCGGGCGCCAAATCCACGGGGTTCCGGTGCTCGGTACCATCGATGAGCTCCCCCGGATCGTTGCAGATCTGCGCAAGGCGGGACGGCGGCCAAGACGGATGATCATCACCGAAGAGGGCATCAAGGGCGCACCGGTCGGCCGCCTCCTCGACCTTGCCGCCGCCGAGGGCATGACCCTGGCGCGCCTGCCCCAGCTCACCGATTTCGAGAGCGATCTTGGTGAAGAGGACCGGCTGGCGGTCAATCCGGTGGCACTTGAAGATTTACTCGGCCGGCCGCAAGCTGTCCTCGACCGCCCGGTCATGAAGGCGCTGATCGAGGGAAAACGTGTGCTGATAACCGGGGCCGGCGGCACCATTGGCGCTGAGCTTGTGCGCCAGGTCTCGGACTTTGGGCCGGCCCATCTGACCCTGCTCGACAACTCCGAATACCATCTCTACGAAATCGATCGCGAACTCTCTGGCCGGCATCCCGGGGTGCCGCGTACGACCGTTCTGCGCGACGTTCGCGAGAGCAGCCGCCTCGCCAGCGCGTTCACCGAGGCACGGGCGGAGCTGGTCTTCCACGCGGCTGCGCTCAAGCACGTGCCGATGGTCGAAAACCATCCCGGTGAGGGCGTGCTGACCAACGTCGTCGGGACCCGTAACGTCGCCGATGCCTGCCGTAGGGCTGGGGTTGAGACGATGGTGCTGATTTCGTCCGACAAAGCGGTCAACCCATCAAGCGTTATGGGCGCCACCAAGCGGCTGGCCGAGAATTACTGTCAGGCGCTCGACCTCTCTGGCGCCGGCCGGCGCGGCAGCACGCGGTTCGTTACAGTGCGATTCGGCAACGTGTTGGGATCGACCGGCTCTGTGGTGCCGCTGTTCCAGAATCAGCTTGAGGCGGGCGGCCCGCTGACCGTCACCGATCCCGACGTCTCGCGTTATTTCATGACCGTTCGCGAGGCGGTCGAACTGGTGCTCCAAGCCTCCGCGCTGGGCAGCGGCGAGACCGATTACAGCGGAAAGATTTTCGTCCTCGAGATGGGCGATCCGGTACGTATCCTCGACCTAGCCCGCCAGATGATCCGCCTCGCCGGGCTTGAGCCCGAGAAGGATGTGGCGATCACTTTTATCGGCTTGCGGCCAGGGGAAAAGCTGCACGAGGAGCTGTTGCACGAATCCGAGCCGACGGTCGGCACCCGATACCGCGATATATTGCTGGCCTCGCCGCGCACCGCAGATCGTGCGCTTCTTGCCCGCGCCATCGACGAGTTGCAGGCCAACGCCGAGGCCGGCAACACTGAGGAAACCCTCGCCGGCCTGCGCCGGCTGGTGCCTGAATATAGCACCGAGAATGGCGCTGGCGCGGACCGGCCGACCCTCTCGGGAAAGGCCGGTTAGCGTAGGAGGTTCGAGTCCGATCCTCGCCACGCGCGTTCCTTACGGATCAGGAAACTGAAAGATGGTCGCCGCTGACACAATTCGCGTTAACCGCGCCTTGATATCCGTCTCCGACAAAACAGGCATGGCCGAACTCGGGGCGTTTCTGGCGGCGGCCGGGGTCGAGATTCTTTCAACCGGCGGCTCGGCCCGGGCGCTGGCCAAGGCCGGAGTGGCGGTGGTCGAGGTCGGCGACTATACCGGCTTCCCGGAGATGATGGACGGGCGCGTCAAGACCCTGCAGCCCAAGATCCACGGCGGCATCCTGGCCCGCCGCGATACGCCCGAACATTTGGCTGCGATGGAAGAGCACGGCATCGGCCAGATCGATCTGGTTATCGTCAATCTCTACCCCTTCGAGGCTACGGTGGCCAAGGGGGCCGCCTTCAATGATTGCATCGAGAATATCGACATCGGCGGGCCGGCGCTGATCCGCGCGGCAGCCAAGAACCACGATTTCGTAGCGGTTGTCACCGACCCGGCCGAGTACGAAGAGCTGATGGCGCAGATGGACACGGGCGCGACGAGCCTCGAATTCCGCCGCCGTCTCGCCGGCTCAGCCTACGCCCGCACTGCGGCTTACGATGCGGCGGTCGCCGGCTGGTTCGCGCGCCAAGCGGGGGAGGCGCTGCCGCCGCGGATGGTGCTTGCCGGAACGCGCAAGCAATTGCTGCGCTACGGCGAGAACCCGCATCAGCAGGCGGCCTTCTACGAAGACGGTAGTAAGGCCCCAGGAGTGGCGAGCGCCCAACAGGTCCAGGGCAAGGCGCTGTCGTACAACAACCTCAACGACACCGACGCCGCATTTGCGTTGGTCGCCGAGTTCGAGCGGCCGAGCATCGCCATCATCAAGCACGCCAACCCTTGTGGTGTCGCGTCTTCCGACAGCCTCGTCGATGCCTACGCGCTGGCCCTGGCCTGCGATCCGCTCAGCGCCTTTGGCGGCATCGTCGCCTGCAACCGGACCATCGATGCCGCCGCCGCCGAGGCAATCACGGGAATTTTCACCGAGGTTATTATCGCTCCCGATGCCGAAGAAGCGGCGCGTAAAATCATCGCCAAAAAGAAAAACCTGCGCCTGCTAATTACCGGCGGTATGCCCGATGGCGAGCGCGCCAGTATGCAATTTCGCACACTTGCCGGCGGCTTTCTCGTCCAAGACTCCGATATCTCGCCCCAGTCGGCCAAGACACTCAAAGTTGTGAGCAAGCGCGCGCCCTCGAAGAACGAGATCGCCGATATGCTGTTTGCCTTCACCGTCGCCAAGCATGTCAAATCGAACGCCATCGTCTACGTCCGGGACAGGCGCACGGTGGGCATCGGTGCGGGCCAGATGAGCCGTATCGATTCGGCGCGCATCGCCGCCATCAAAGCGGGCGAGGCGGCGCGCGAGGCGGGCGAAAATGGCAACCGGCTCGAAGGCTCGGTGGTTGCTTCGGACGCCTTCTTTCCCTTCGCCGACGGCCTGCTCGCCGCCGCCGAGGCAGGCGCCACCGCGGTGATCCAGCCCGGCGGCTCGATCCGCGATGACGAGGTCATCGCCGCCGCCGACGAACATAACCTCGCCATGACCTTCACTGGCGTGCGGCATTTCCGGCATTAGTCCCCGACTTGTTTTTCAAGTTGGCATGGAGAACGTTATGCTCGTTCTTCGCCACGAAATAACTCACGCCAAGCTTCTACACTGGCAAGGCCGCGGTTGTGGAAGAAGACCAACCGGGCAACCCGGCGCACCGGCTTCAAACCGAGGACCAAGTTGACCAACGGGTCGGGTATGCCCTGGTCGGCGGCTCGCCGCATTAGACCTTTCCATAGAAATTTTGGGTATTCGCGCGCCAGGACAGCGCCGGGATCGGCGATTTCGCCGTCGAGATAGCGGGCAACGGCGCGCCCGGCGAGGCGGCCATGGTGCAAGGCGGTATGGATGCCGCCGGCGGTGAGCGGGGAGACCAAGCCGGCAGCGTCGCCGGTTAGCAGGACCCGCTCGCCGGCGAAAGGAGCGACCCTGCCACCGACAGGGATCGGGCCGCCGCGCCGGCCGACAATCCTGGCATCGGTGAAATCGAATACCCGCGCCGCTTTCTTCACGAAGCCACCGAGCTGTGGGCGTCCTTGCGCCCGGCATGCCAGGCCGACTTGCGTCACCCCGCCAAGGTTGGGCACCACCCAGCCGATATAGCCGGGAGCGAGGCGGTTATCGACGAAGACATGCAGGCAATCATCGACCCCGCGCACGCCCACGAATTCGGCCTCGGCGCCGACCAGATAGCGGCGGTTCCGGCCGAGCTGAAACTGCCGGGCGACTGCTGAGCGGGCCCCGTCGGCGCCGATCAGATAGCGCGACCGCAGATTGCCGCCATCGAGGGTGATCAAGCCCGATTCGCGCCGTGCGCCAGTGAATACGCGCTTCCAGATGAATTCAACCCCGGCGGCTTGGGCCCGCCGCGCGTACCAGCCCATCAGCCCGGCGGTCTGCGTGACCAAGAAGTAGTAACCCGGCGAGATGAGATCGAAATGCCTCAGGTCGGGCGAATAGAGCCTGACGCGGCGGATCGTCCGGGTCAGGTTTGCCGGCACCGGCGCCAATTCGGCTGCTTCCTTGACCAGAATCCCGGTTGTCCGCACCCGTTCGCCGGCCCCCGATTGCCGGTCGATCACCGCCACCCGCATCCCGTGGGCCGCCGCCGCGCTGGCGCTGGCAAGGCCGGCGAAGCCTGCGCCGACGACGATCACATCATAAGTATTGTCCATGCAGCTCTCTTCGATCGCACCCGATGTTGGACGCAGGAGTATCGATCGATGGCGGCGGGAGTGCGCCGACTTGGTGGCCGGCGCGTGGAAAGAGCGCGGCGAAATTGGGATTTGGCCGGTCGCCTTAGGAAGCCGGCTTTTCCTCCAGGCGGACCCCCCACAGCACCCACAGGCCGGCGAAGAGAAAAATCAGGACGGTAGCCAGGCCGATGCGGAAGCTGCCGGTAGCGAAGGTCACCCAGCCAACGGTGAGCGTGCCCAGAAAACTGGTAATGCGCCCGGCCAGCCCGTATAGCCCGAACATCTCGGTGCGCAACTCCTCGGGAGCCATATGCGCCATCAGCGACCGGCTGGCCGCCTGGGCCGGGCCGAAAAAGATGGAGAGGATGAGGGTTAGGGTCCAAAACCAGATTTTCGAATCGACCGCCAATGCGCCGGCGCCGAACAGGCCCAGGGCGGCGACCGCGATCATCACTGTCGGCTTGGAGCCGATGCGATCGTCGATCCAGGCGAAGACGATCGCCCCCAGACCGGCGGTGACGTTGAGAGAGATGGCGAAGATGATGATCTCACTGAACCCCATGCCGTAGGTCTGGCCGGCATAGAGCGCGCCCATCGCGAACAGGGTGTTGTAGCCGTTGGAATAGAGCATGAAGGCCAAGAGGTAGCGCATGATGTTGCGGTGTTCGCGCCAGCTTTTGAGGGTTGTGGCGAGCTGGGCCAGCCCCTGGCGGACGATGGCGCGCGCAGGCTTGCCCGAGGACTTTCGGTCCGGCACAAGCCGCCAGAAGGGGATCGAGAACAGAACGAACCACAGGGCCACCAGCAGGTTGGTGGCGCGGATAGGCTCCTGCGCTGCTTTGTCGAGACCAAAGGGCGGGGTTTCGGCCTGAACGAAGACGAAAAGGCAGATCAGCAGCGCCGCCAGCGCACCTGCATAGCCCAACCCCCAGCCCCATCCAGATATCCGCCCGATCCGGTCCTGCGGCGCGATATCGGGCAGCATGGCGTTGTAAAAGACCATCGACAGCTCGAAGGCGGCGCTGGCGATCACCACCAGCACCAACCCCAAAATGACGAAATCGGGCGAGGGCGCGACAAACCATAAGCCGGCCGTCGCCGCCACCATCACCGTGCAAATCGCTAAAAGCCATGGCTTGCGCGCGCCGCCCTGATCGGCGAAGGCGCCGAGGATAGGGCTGGCCAACGCCGTCACGACGCCGGCGATACCCATCGCCAGCGCCCACAGCCCGGCCCCCTCGTCGGGGTCCGAAGCAACCGCGCGGGCAAAGTAGTTGGCGAAAAGAAAAGTGCCGACGATGGTGGGAAAAGGCGAGTTGGCCCAGTCGAACAGGCACCAAGCGGCCTGTCCGCGAGGGCGTTTATGCGCCGCGTGGTCTAGCCTGACGCTTTCGACCGCCAATGCCTCCCGGATTTATCCAATATTAGTGCTCCTTTGTATCAACTCGCGACCAGCGAGCGAAGCTGACGATTGGCGACAGCGAGCATCGCGAGATCTACTGAATCGCTAGCGCGGATCTTCTCGAGCAGCCGATTGAGGCGATCGACCCTGGATTTGCGCGCCTCGACCCAAGCCTCGATCACCGCTTGGGCGACCGCAGCCTCGCCGCCGGCCACATCGAGGATGTTCTGGGCGAGTTGGAACTGGTGGGTATAAAGGTCTTCGGTGAAGGCGGTCGCAGCCAGTTCCTGCCAGTACCCGCCTGCCGTCAGCCCCTCGGCGGCGGCGCGCAACCAATCCATCCCGAAGCGTGCGCCGAGGGCGAAGTAAAGCCCGCCGACGGCCCCGATCTCCTCGACTTTGCCGCTTGCCAGCCTGACGATATCGGGCGCCGCCGCCAACACTTCGAAGGCGGCGACCTTTCGGGCAAGCGCCTTGGGCACGCCGCTTTCCTTTAAGGCCATAGCGCTGTCAGCGATTGCCCTGCCCTCAGCATCGGCGACCAGTTTGTACAGGCTTCCTGACAGGGCGGCGATCCCCGGCCCGTAGGTCTCGATGGCCCGGCGCATGTCGATCGGGCGGCTCAGGTTACGCAGGAACCATAGGGTCGCCCGGCTGATCAAATGGTGGGCTTCGAAGTGCATTTTGGTTTGCGTCGCCGCCGGGATCTTGTTGTCGAGGGCCTCGATCGCGGCCCACACCTCGCGTATCGCAAAAGCGTCCCGGGCGATCAGATAGGCGTGGGTGACGTCGATCTCGCTCGAACCCGACTTTTCACTAAGCTCGTGGATGAAGGTCGGCCCGACCCGGTTAACGACACTGTTGGTGACGTACGTGGCGACGATCTCGCGGCGCAGGCGGTGGGATTCGATGGCCGGCAGGAAGCGCTCTTGCAACGGGGCCGGGAAGTAACGCAGGAGATCGCCCTTCAACATCGGGTCATCGGGTAGTGCCGACGCCAGCAATCGGTCGTAGAGCACGATCTTGGCGTAAGCCAGGAGCACCGAGATTTCAGGGCGCACAAGGCCCTGCCGCGCGGCGGCGCGGTCGGCGATCTCTTCTTCGGCGGGCAGGAACTCAAGCGCCCGGTCGAGCCGGCCTTCGCGCTCGAGCGAACGCATGAAGTCTGCCTGGATGGCGAGACGAGCGGGCGCCACGGCCTCGATCTGGCTGATCGCTTGCGTTTGCAGGTAGTTGTCGCGGAGTACCAGCGCGGCGACTTCGTCGGTCATTTTTACAAGCAACTGATTGCGCTGTTTCTCGGTCATGCTGCCCTCGGCGACAACCTGGCCGAGGAGGATCTTGATATTGACCTCGTGATCGGAGCAATCGACACCGGCGGAATTATCGATGGCATCGGAGTTGATGCGGCCCCCGCCGCCGGCGAACTCTATGCGGCCTAGATGGGTAACGCCGAGATTGGCGCCTTCGCCGACAACCTGCGCGCCGAGCGCTGTAGCGTCGATCCGCAGCGCGTCAGTGGCCCGGTCGCCGACCGCTGCGTGGGACTCGCTGCGCGCCTTGACGTAGGTACCGATGCCGGCAAACCAGATCAGTTCGACTTGGGCCGAAAGAATCGCCCGGATCAGCGCGTTGGGGGTCAGCTTGTCGCGCTTGATCTCGAATAGCGCCTTCATTTCTTTCGAAACGCGGACCGACTTGGCCTTGCGTTCGAACACTGCCCCGCCCTTGGAGATCAGTCTTTCGTCGTAGTCGATCCACGATGAGCGTGGCAGTCCGAACAGCCGCTTGCGCTCGGCGTAGCTCGCCGATGGATCGGGGTCGGGGTCGATGAATATGTGCAAGTGGTTGAAGGCGGCTATTAGTTTGATGCGCTTGGACAGAAGCATTCCGTTACCGAAAACGTCGCCCGACATGTCGCCGACGCCGATGACGGTGAAATCCTCGCTCTGGATGTCCTTGCCGATCTCGCGGAAATGGCGTTTGACAGCCTCCCATCCGCCGCGTGCCGTGATGCCCATCTTCTTGTGGTCGTAGCCGGCCGATCCGCCAGAGGCAAAGGCGTCACTCAGCCAGAACCCGTATTCGGCCGAGACCCCGTTGGCGATATCGGAAAAGGTGGCAGTGCCCTTGTCTGCGGCGACCACGAGGTAGGGATCATCGCCGTCGTGGCGGACCACGCTTTCGGGAGGGACAATTTTGTCGCCGACCCGGTTGTCGGTCAGATCGAGCATGCCGCGTAGGAGGATTTTGTAACAGGCGATTCCCTCGGCCAGTGTGGCGTCGCGTCCGCCCTCGGCTGGCGGTCGCTTGACCACGAAGCCGCCCTTCGAGCCGACCGGCACGATGACCGCGTTTTTGACCATCTGGGCCTTCATCAGTCCGAGGATCTCGGTGCGGAAATCCTCGCGCCGGTCCGACCAGCGTAGGCCGCCGCGGGCGACCGGGCCGCCGCGCAGATGGACCCCCTCCATGCGCGGCGAGTAGACGAAGATCTCGGCCATCGGGCGCGGCAAGGGCAGCTCGTCGATGCGGGCGCTGTCGAACTTGATCGAGAGGTAGGCTTTGGGTTCGCCGTCTTCGCCGGGCTGGTAGTAATTGGTCCGGGTGGCCGCCTGGACGAGGTTGACGAAGCGGCGGATGATGCGGTCCTGATCGAGGCTTTCGACCTTTTCCAGGGCCTTCTCGATACGCCCGGCGATGCGGTCCGTAGCGGCCCGGTCCGCGGTCTTGGGCTCGAAGCGCTTCTCGAACAGCTCGACGATCAGCTGAGTGATATTGGGATTGCCTGATAGGGTCTCCTCCATATAGGTCTGGCTGAAGGGGATCGCTGCCTGGCGCAGATACTTGGCCAAGGCTCGCAGGACAACAATTTTGCGCCATGGCAGACTAGCCTCAATAACCAGACGATTGAAGCCGTCGCTTTCCATCTCTCCCGACCAGACGCGGGCGAAAGCTTCCTCGAAGGGTTCGCGCACTTCTTTCAGAGAAATGGTGCCGCCATCGCGGCGTTCGACACCGAAATCATCGACCCATACCTTCGCCGTATCAGCAGGTTCGATCAGGTAGGGCACTTCGTCGAGTACCTTCAGGCCCATATTTTCCAGCATAGGCAGCACATCGGAAAGCGGCACGGCGGAATTGCGGTGATAGATCTTGAACCGCACCTCACCCTCGGGCGCCGCCTCGGGGTGGTAGAGGTAGAGTGCCAGGACGCCGCTTTGGCGGGCTTTCTCGATGCGGGCAATGTCACTCAGCGCATGGCTGGCGCTGAAATGCTCGAGATAGACTGTCGGGAACGCACCGCTGTAGCGGCGCAGGAGTTGCAGCCCCTTATTCTCGCCGCGGTCGTCGACCAGAACCTCGCGCAGGCGGTCGGCCCACGATCGGCTCGCCTCGACCAACTCCGCCTCGATGGCGTCGGTATCGAAGGGTGGTATCTTACCGGGGCTGGTTTTGACGATGAAATGGATACGCGCGAGCACCGAATCCTCGGATATCTGCGTGTAGAAGGCAGTGATCGGTCCGTTGAAGGCGGCTTCGAGGATTATTGCGAGTTTTTTGCGAAGCGTTGTGTCGTGGCGATCGCGGGGCACGTAAACCAAGCAGGACATAAAACGCTCGAAGGAGTCCTTTCGCACGAACAGCGCAGTTCGCTGGCGCTCCTGGAGGTGCAGGATGCCAAGGCCGATCTCCAGAAGTTCCTGCTCGGAAATCTGGAACAGCTCATCGCGCGGAAAATTCTCTAGAATGTGCAGCAACGCCTTGCCGTCGTGGCTGGTTGACCGGAAGCCGGCGCGGGCGATCGTACGCTCGATCTTGGTGCGCAGAATGGGAATGTGGAGCGGGTTACGGCTGTAGACCGTCGAGGTGAATAGCCCAACGAAGATGCGCTCGCGCGCGACTTCCCCGGCAGCGTCGAAATGCTTAATACCGACAGCGTCCATGTGGACCGAGCGGTGGACGTTCGAGCGCATGTTGGCTTTATTTATGATCAGCAATTGCTTGCGCTCGAGGAACGCGCGCACCTCCGGCGGTAAGTCGGCAAGGCGGCGGATGCCCTCGAAGACGTGGGTATCGGGGTCCTTCAAAACCCCTAACCCGGAACCCTTGGCGACGGTCATGCGGCGCTCGGCTTTTTTGCCGACGACCTCGTATTCGCGGTAACCGAGGAAGGTGAAATGGTCGTCGTCGAGCCAGCGCAGGAAGGCATTAGCCTCCTCGGCGTCCTTGGGGTCGATATGACCGGCATTGTCGTCGAGCCGGCCCAACGCTTCGTTGAGCTTGCCGCGAATGGCGTGCCAGTCGGTAACCGCGTCGCGGACGTCGGAGAGCACACCCCGCAAGGCGTCTTCGATTTCGCCCAAACCCGCCGATGCGCTCACTTCGTCGATCTCGATATGCATGAAGGACTCGGCTATTCCGACCCTGACGCCCCCATTGCCGGCGCCGGCGCTTCCCGAAGCTTCGATATCAAGCAACGTTCCAGCCTTGCCCCGCCGCACGCGGAATATCGGATGGACCAGTAGATGGACGCTGATATCCCTGCGATTGAGCTCGGCGGTGATCGAATCGACAAGGAACGGCATGTCGTCGTTGACGATTTCGATCACCGTATGCGTCGAATGCCAACCATCTTTCCCAGGGCTTGGATTGTAAGTTCGAATTTTTAACTGGCCCGGTAGACGTTTGGTGGCAAACGTTTTGAGCGCCAACGCAGCGCCCAGCAAATCGGCGGGATCAGTGCCAGAAATATCGTCGGGCGGGACATGGGCGTAGAAGGCGCGGACGAACGATTCGGCCTCCACGGCCGCCGCCTTGCCGAGTTTTCGCGTCGATTCCTCTGCGATTCGATCGATCAAGTCGGGTCTCTCCGAAATCTGAAATCTAGTCATATCCCCTGCCGGTTCGGGTTCACTAATGCGGGTTCGCCGGCGCAGCCGCCTGCAACAACCACCAAGGCGATAGGCTTGACGCGGTTCAGTGGTCGGGCGAGTGCGGCCGGGGAGGTCATCTTCGAGAATTCCTGGCGCGGTGCTGGCATATGAAGGCCGGCTTTCGTCGAAGCTGCCTTACTCCATCCAATTTATCAATCAGTTGTTAACGAATTCTGTGCATGCTGCAGGTTACAGACCTCCCCTCCCCAGCCCGTATTGGGCGGCGGCGGAGACCGGCTTCCTCCCCCCCTTGCCGGTCCTCCGCCGCGATTTTGCCAGTGCCCGGCTATTTCGCGGGGTCTGTGTTGTGGGTGGGGCTGTTCCAGGTCGGGCTTGCCGCCCCTAGTACCGGCTGCTATGACCTCGCACCTGTCAGCCATTCTGAAATGCGACCAGCGTCGAAGGGCTCCCTGCGCGCCAAAGTTGGCCGCGTACCCGGACCCAATCCGATCCGCCCGCCAACCCATCGAACCGGTAAAGAGGCCACACGCAATCATGAGCAAAGACACCGGCACCGCCCAGCCCGAATCCAAGATCCCCGACTTTAAGGTTAGGGACATCTCGTTGGCCGATTGGGGCCGTACGGAGATCAATATCGCCGAAACCGAAATGCCGGGGCTGATGGCGTTACGCGAAGAATACGGCAAGAAGAAACCGCTGCAGGGCGCCCGCATCGCCGGCTGCCTGCACATGACAATTCAAACGGCGGTTCTGATCGAAACCCTGACCGACCTGGGCGCCGAGGTGCGCTGGTCGTCGTGCAATATTTATTCGACGCAAGACCACGCCGCCGCCGCGATCGCCGCCAGCGGCGTACCAGTCTTCGCTTGGAAGGGCATGGATGAAGACGAGTTCTGGTGGGCCATCGACAAGACCATCCGAGGCCCCGGCGGCTGGGCCCTCAACATGATTCTCGACGACGGCGGCGATCTGACCAAGTTGATGCACGACGATCACACCGAACTTCTCAAAAGCGAAGTGCGCGGCCTGTCGGAGGAGACCACCACCGGTGTCCATCGCCTGATCGAGATGCAACAGAACGGCTCGCTCGCCGGTCCGGCTTTCAACGTCAACGATTCGGTGACCAAATCGAAATTCGACAACCTTTATGGTTGCCGTGAGAGCCTGGTCGACGCCATCAGGCGCGGTACCGACGTGATGATGGCGGGCAAAGTGGCAATGGTATGCGGCTTCGGTGATGTCGGTAAGGGCTCGGCCCAGTCGCTGCGTAACGCCGGCTGCCGGGTCATGGTCGCGGAAGTCGATCCAATCTGCGCCCTGCAGGCGTCGATGGAAGGCTTTGAGGTGGTGACCATGGAGACCGCTGCGCCGCGCGCCGATATCTTCGTCACTGCCACCGGCAATGCCGACATCATCACCCTCGATCACATGCGGGCAATGAAGGACCGGGCGATCGTTTGCAATATTGGCCACTTCGATTCCGAGATACAGATCGCCGCACTGCAGAACTTGAAGTGGCACGAAGTCAAGCCCCAGGTAGACGAGGTCGAGTTCCCCGACGGCAAGCGCCTGATCGTTCTGTCCAAGGGGCGGCTGGTCAATCTCGGCAATGCCACCGGCCATCCGAGCTTCGTGATGAGCGCGTCATTCACCAATCAGGTGCTGGCGCAGTTGGAACTGTGGGGTAACCCTGGCAAGTACCAGGCCGAAGTCTATGTCCTGCCCAAATCGCTCGACGAGAAGGTCGCCGCGCTCCATCTCGCCAAAGTCGGCGCTCAGTTGACAAAGCTCAGCAAGGAGCAGGCCGACTATATCGGCGTCTCGCGGGACGGACCATTCAAGCCAGATACCTATAGATACTGAGGCGTGTACCAGCCGGTAAATAACGATCAAATATATGTTCACTCAATCGCCTGGCGGTCATTCCTGAACTTATCGAAGGGCGCGTTTGTTGAAAGACGCGCGCTAACCCAGTAGCCAGCAAGAGGAGTTCTCCGGGCCACTGGCTTGGTTACTGCCGAGCCGGCTTGTTAATTAAATCTTAACCACATAAGCTCTTGATATTATTCTTGATCGGCGGCGTCGTGCCAAGTGCGACGTTTGCCGTGGGGGAATCGCCGGAATAGATTGCCGGGCGGCGGATCTGGAGGCGAATGTGAGTTCGACGGCCATTATCCTTGCCGGCGTTGTCGCCATCGTG
>JAPULJ010000265.1 GCA_027295145.1 Alphaproteobacteria bacterium
AAGGAAGACGTTTGGGTCCTCAAGCTCGACGCCAAGGGGTTTTACGAGGGCGGTTCGGCCGGGCCCAAGGTCACGAAAGGCACGCCGAAACCCAAGAAAGCGGTAAAGAAACCGGCAAAGAAAAAGGCCAAGAAGAAGCGGACAAGGAAGAAGAGAAAGAAGAAAACCAACTAGGACTTTAGTCCGGCGGCGGCGCTCGATGTTGCGCGATGCCCGTCGCCGACCTCTTTGCCGCCATGACGGCAGCCCATCCGGATGCATCAAGGCCACCCGACAGGACAGGTCTGTGCTGCGCGTCTCGGAGTGCGCCCTCCTCCTGCAACTTGGTCATGTGGCCGGGTTACTCATCGCCAAATCAGTACGTTCAAGAGCGGACCACAACCTATCAAATCAATGCAGGGCCGGGTTAGCGACCGGATGCCCATTGTGTTACCATTTCCGGCGAACGGCAGAAGTCATTTGTGGAATCCCAGCTAAGTTACGGGAAGACAGTTGCTCTATTTCGGTCAAGCGGTAATCCATGCAAACCATGTACGATCTGGTCTGGATGCAGGCCGAGCGCACGCCGGACGCGCTGGCTCTGGCCGATGACATCAGCGAACGCAGCTTCACTTACCGCCAACTGATCGAGGAGGTCGAGGCGATCGCGGCGGGCCTTGCCGCGCGCGGCGTGAGCGCGGGTACACGCATCGCCACCTGTCTGCCGAATGTCTTCGAACACGGCCTCTGCATATTGGCCTTGCAGCGATTGGCGGCAGTGCCAGCGCTTATCAATCCGCGACTCGAGGCGCAGGATGCTGGCCGTCTGATCGAAGCCGGCGAATTGGCCGGCGCGATCATCCATGCCGACAAGGTGCTTGCTCAAGCCGTGGGCGACGCGTTGCCGCAGGATGCGCTCTTTCTCGTGGTCGGTGACTCGGCGGGCGCGGCAGAAGGCTTCGAGGGCTGCCGCGGCGATCCCGCGCGCTTGCCGCCGATCCCGGCGCCCGATCCCGAAGCGCCCTGCATCATCTTCTATACCTCCGGGACGACCGGCCTGCCCAAAGGTGTTGTTCTCGCCCACCGAACCTCGGAGCACCGCATCGTGTGGCTTTCGACGCAAGCCGGCCTGCGCCACGGTCCCCACAACAAGGCCCTCGGCTTCATGCCGATCTCCCACGCCATCGGGTTTTACGGCGTGTTCCTGGCCAGCCTCGCCTATGGCGGTAGCTACCACGTCATGTCGGCTTTTGATCCGGCGGCGGCCATCGAGCTCATAGAGAAACGTGGGATCACCTACATATTCGCCGCGCCGACGCTCTACTATGCGATGCTCAACGCGCCCAATTACGAGCCTCGGCGCATGAATTCGCTGGCGCTTTGCCTCTATGGCGGTGCAATCATCGATCCAAAAATGCTGGAACGCATGGACAGCGATTGGCGGCACGCTACCTTCCGCCACATCTATGGCACCACCGAAACCATGTGTTCGGGCTACAACCCCGATCCGGTGGGCGACAGCGCTGCGCTGGGAGCCGGATATGCGACGCGGGTGCGCGCCATTGCCTTGGGCGGCGGACCGAACGATCGGATCGGCCCGGGTGTCGAAGGCGAGTTGATCGTCGATGCTACCGGCGATGTAATCTTCAGTGAATATCTTAATCGTCCCGATGCGACGGCCGAGGCAGTGCGCCAAGGCTGGTACTATACCGGCGATGTCATCACTCTCGACGAGCGCGGTTTTTTCACCTTAAAAGGCCGAGTTGACGACATGATCCGCTCGGGCGGCGAGAGCATCCATCCGGAGCCAGTCGAAACGGTCTTGCGCGAGCATGCAAACGTCGCCGATTGCTCGGTGATCGGAATAGCAGACCCGAAATGGGGTCAAGTTGTCGTCGGTTGCATCGTCACCAAGGACGATGTCACACCGGCCGATCTCGACAGCCATTGCAAATCCGGCCGCTTGGCCGGTTTCATGCGCCCGCGCGCCTACCTCTTCGTCGAGGAAATTCCACGCAACCCCGGAAACGGCAACGTCCTGCGCCGCCTCCTGCGGGAGCGCGCGATCACTGTTAGAGATGGTGGCGCGGGTTACCACAGTGTTTAACGAAGAACGCGGATAGCGGCGGTCATCCGGCCGGCAGTCCCTTCCGTCGGCGGGCGGTGGTTCAGCGTCCGCCGGATACAGATTTGAACATCCGGCTAGCAACGCCATCCTTGTCGATGAACGCATGCTTGGCTGTTCCCAGAATGTGAAGGAGGATTAGCGGCGGGAACAGCGTTCCGGATATGTCGTGAACTTTATCCAATAATTCGCGGAAGCCGGGGCTTGATCCCATTGGCGATGGGATGGCGATCACGCCAAATATTTCCAGTGGACGGCCGAGCGACCAAGGAAGCAGATATCCCGAGACCACCACGACAACAATCGCCACAAGTAAGCCCCAGATAACGATCTGTGAAAGGGATTTGAAAACGAAAATCTGATAAGGTTTTTCTGAATTACCACGTCGAACCCGATGCCACACGCGCCACAGAAGGAAGACTCCAACCAACGCACCGCCGCTGACGTGGATGACATACGCGGCGCTGCCACGTTCTCCCTCGTGGGTCAGGAACAATGCGATCACAATGATCGCTGCAATCCAATGAGTGACAACCGATAAGCGTGAATATCCATCATTGCGGGCAATATCAGACGCATCCATATTCCTCAAAGGCTGCTCGCCCATGCCCCTTTTGAGCCGGAGGCTACGCTGTACCCACCCACACGGAGTACTCGGTGCCGCCTTTCATTTCGATCGACGATGACACAAACCCATTGGCGGGATCGCGAACCCACTTGGCGTAGGGTTGCTCGTCTTCGGCTCCGGCCTCGATATTGTCGGCAAGCACAACGGCACCGAGGCGGAGGTGGGGCTGAAGGAGCTGGACGATATCCAAATACATGCCCGAGCCGCCGTCGAGCAGTACGACATCGACAGGGCTACCTGGATCCAAAAGTGTCGTGCGCGCGTCGCCCGAGCGAATCTCCACGTAATCGGCAAGCCCTGCGGCAGCGATGTTCCGACGAGCCGTTGCCGCCTTATCCTCCACCAGTTCGGATCCGATTAGGATGCCGCCGTTATTGTCGCGGAGGCCTGCGGCCAGATAGATGCTTGAGATCCCAAAGGACGAATCAAACTCGACGACCCGTTCGGCGCGCACGCCCCGAACCGTCTGGTACAAGAACCTGCCCTGCTCGCGAGAGACCGGCAGGTAGAAGTCTCGCAGCTGCTCGGCCCAGTCTTCCGGCATCTTTCCGCCCTGTCGGATAGCCTCCGCCTTCTTGCGGAGCTCCGGCTTCTGCAACTCCGCATCACGATGCAGGCGGTAAAGGATCTCGACAACTTTGGGATCTGCAAGTGAGTTCATTGTAATGACTCCAATTCAATCGCGATTACCTATCTCGCCCACGAAAAACCTCTGAAGCGCAAGGTTGCGATCAATCAGTCTCTAACCCGCGACATTGCGGCTCGCCACAATGTCGCGGGGTCACTATTCCTCCGGTCAACTGCTCCGATTTGGAAGGCTATGAACGCCCGAAGAGGGCAGCCTCCATTTATGGCAGCCGCGTCTCTCCTATTTGGAAAGCGTGTAGACCTTGCCGGGCTGAGGGTCGATCAATTTCGCTTTCAATCCCATCTGCGCCATCGCCTTGCGGAGATCGGCCGGCGAACGCCCCGCAGGCGGCTTGAGCCGATGGTGGTGCGGGATGACCGTCTTGAGATTAGGGTTGTTCTCTGACAGCATTTTCACCATCAGCGCGACATCGCGCGGGTTCTGACCACTTGCCAGGTAAAGAAGTACCGCGTCCGGTTTAAACAATTCGCCCCACAGTTTCATGTCCAGCGTCAGATCGGTGCTGCCGCTGAAATAGATCGTGTAGCCGTTCTCCACCGTGATGAAGAATCCCATGGGCGGGCCGCCCGTGCTCCAGTTGCCGTGCAGCGCGGTGACGGCGCGGATCGTGATGCC
>JAPULJ010000266.1 GCA_027295145.1 Alphaproteobacteria bacterium
GACTCCGGCGGCTACCCTCAGTTTCGTCTGCGTTGCCCCCAAAAGCGGACGAAACTGAGGGTAGCCGCCGGAGTCCGGTGTTGACCCGACTCGGAAGTCGAGGCTCACCAATTCGTGGCACGCCATCCAGAAGGCTTCAGCCATCTCGTCACCTCCATGACTGCTCCGGTTGCTTCCGGCTGGAGCGATCGCCGGGTGGGACTTGCACCCACTGGAAAAGCGCCGCCTTACCACGGCGCACACCCGAAGCGGACGATGTTTACTGTGCTTTTATTCGGGGCAAAATTGCGCCGCTAAATGGGTGGCCGAAATCGAAGGCAACATCGACCTCCAACAATGTCGATATCTGTCATAGGTGACGAACCGCACAATCCATACAGCGGCTCTACGCTGCGGTCGGTATGATTCTGCTGATTGTTGGTAGGAACACTCATTGACCCCTTGCCAAGACCATATCCGCTCCTTTCTCGGCAATCATGATCGTTGGCGCATTGATGTTGCCGCTTACCAGGTGCGGCATGATCGAGGCGTCGATGACGCTTAATCCCTCGAGGCCCCGGACTATTAACTGTGGATCCACGACCGCGGATTTATCCAGGCCCATTTTACAAGTTCCGCTGGGATGAAAGATGGTGATGCTTTCCTCCCGAAGGTACTGCTCCCAATCCGTTCGTGTCTTGGCGGCGGAGCCCGGCGAAAGCTCCGACCGGACGTGCCGGGCCAGGGGCTGCGTGGAAAAGAAATCGCGAGTGATCTCACAGCCCCGTATCAGGGTTTCCAAGTCGCGATCATCATCCAATAGGCGTGGTTGGATTCGTGGCGGATCGCGGAAATCGGGGGTTTTCAGCTCTATCCAACCGCGACTATGGGGCCTGTTGACGCTGGGGATACCAGTAACAGTGGGTTCCTCAAGCAGGTGAAGACCGTCCGGCGTCAACTTGTAGCCGATGGGGGTAAATTGGATCTGGAGATCAGGGTCGGGCTGCTCCGGTGAGGAGCGTACAAACGCATTCGCGAGCGCCCCGGGCGTCGTGCCTGGACCGCGGCCGAACAACAGCCAGTTCAATCCGTGCCAAGCGTGGCGCAGGAGACCTTGCTCGGAGTTATATGTCGGTTGGTCGACGCGGTAATTGAGATAAGCGCCGATATGGTCTTGCAGATTGCTGCCGACCCCGGGCAGTTCGTGAACAAGTTCCACGCCTTGGTCACGGAGATTTTGGGCGGGACCGATACCGGAAAGCAACAGCAACTGCGGCGATGCGATGGCGCCGGCGCTAAGAACAATTTCTTTCCGCGCTTCGGCAATACGCCTCTCACCGCTCGTGTGAACATATTCGACCGAGACGGCTCTTTTTCCATGGAAACCAATTCTGGCTGCTGTGGCGTGGGTTCGAATTGTCAAATTGCGCCGGCCCTTGGCAGGCTTTAGATATGCGTCGGCAGCGCTATGCCGCCAACCGCGAAATTGCGTGGTCTGTACCGGACCCACCCCCTCAATTGATGCGCCTGCGAAGTCTCGATTGAAAGGCAGGCCCAATGTCACACCGGCTTCAATAAATCGTTCAGCGAGCGGGTGCATGGTTCTGATATTGGAAACCTTCAGTGGGCCTTCACCACCCCGGTACTGGTCTGCTCCATTCTCATTGGTCTCGCTGCGGCGGAAATAGGGTAGGACATCCTTATAAGACCAACCAGAGTTGCCGAGTTCGGCCCAGCTGTCATAGTCGCTGGGCTGGCCGCGCATAAAAACCAATGCATTGATGGAACTGCTGCCGCCCAGCACCTTGCCCCTGGGCCAAAGATCGCGTCGGTTGTTGCGGCTGGGATCGGGCGACGTCAAGTACCGCCAATCGTATCTCGGATTACCGATACCGTGGAGATCGGTCGCCGCCGGCATCTTCAACACCGGTGACCAATCCCGACCGCCGGCCTCCAATAACAGGACATTGTTGTTCGGAGATTCCGAAAGACGACCGGCCAAAACGCATCCCGCCGAACCGGCGCCAATGATGATGTAATCGAAGATGCCCAATTTACTCAAACCTTTTCGAGGTCGCGCAGGCGGGCTTCCAGTCCATCGCGCATTGCGGTCCGCTCATCCGTTATCGCCATGAATTCGATATCAAGACTAATGGCTAAATCGCGGTCCTCGTGACTGGCGATCGGCATGGCCCAGGGTTTGTTTGCCGCCAAGGCTGCTTTTGCAATTCGTGTGATGTCGTCATGATCGCTTCCGTCGGCGGTGTATTCGCCCTTGCCGAGAGCCAGGGAAAGATCGTTGGGACCAATGAACAGACCGTCGACCATGGCCAACGCGGCGATCTTCTCGACGTCCGGGAGGGCGCTAGTGGTCTCGATCATCGCCCAACAAGAAACCCACCGGTTCTCCGCCTCGACAAAATGTCTGGGCGTCGGCAGGTAGCTGACCATCTTGCCGCCGCCGAAGCCGCGAGTGCCGAGCGGCGGATACTTCGCGTAACTTGTTACCTGCTCGGCGTGGGCCAAATCCGTGATCTGCGGGAGAATCACCCCGTCGCTGCCGAAATCCAATGCATGCTGGATGGGCACGCGCTCCGCACTTGCGACCCGGGTGAACACGCGGAATTGCAGCGATTTGCACAAGGTTATCATGCGCGCGGCGCTCGCCTGATCGAACGAACCGTGTTCCATATCGATGATTACGTTGCTATATCCCAGCATGGCCGAGATCTCGCAGGCATCGTCGTTCGGCGTCATAAGCCAAAACGCCATGTCGGACTGTTGTCCGGCCATTCTGATCGTCGTCATGCGACACCTTTATACGTGCCGGCCATGGCGCCGCCGTCCACCGGGTATACGCCACCTGTCAAATAGGCCGCGGCAGGCGAGCAGAGAAACATGACAAGCGCTCCAATATCATCGATCGTTGCGAATCGCCCCAAGGGAATTCCGGCGCGCCAATGGTCGGCCTCGTCCTGCCGCGCGGTCCTTTGAAACATGTCCGTTTCAACCACGTGAGGCAACACGACATTGACGCGGATGCCATCTCGGGCATGGTCCAGCGTCAGCACCTTGGATAGCCCAATGAGGGCGAATTTCGTGGCGCTGTAAACCGCCCGCCGCTCGAAACCGATGATGCCGGCGGTCGAGGATATCTGCACGATCGAACCGCCCCCAAGCCGCTTGCGGGCATGTGCGACAAACTGCTTTGACAGGAATACGGCGCTTTTCAGGTTCAATTCGATCAAGGGCTGCATGTTTTCGTCGGTGATTTCCGAGGTGTTCTGTGCGGAAGAGCGGCCGGCGTTGTTGACGAGAACTTCGATCGAGCCTCCGGTCCGCAAAGCTTGCTCGAAAACCTCCTCGGCCACGCCCGGCTGCGATAAGTCGCCTTCCAAGGTCTCGACGCCCCCCTTGGCGAAATCCAGTTCCCGCGACATCCTTTCTAGACCCGCCGCGTCGATATCCTGCAACAGAACGCGGGCTCCCAATGTCGCGAAACAGCGGGCCACGCCCGCGCCGACACCGTTGGCGGCGCCCGTGACGAGGGCCGTCTTTCCATCGAACAGATTGTTGTTGAAGGTACTCAAAATCATGGTTGTACCCGCCATTTCTCAAGCTGCTCGTCATTGATGTCCAGACCGAGACCGGGTCGATCGAATGGCGCGGCATATCCCGTCTCGAATGTGTAGAGGGGGGTGTTCAATATTTCCGCCCTCCACGGCGACGGGTCCATGTCGCATTCAAAGTAATCCGCGTTCGGCAGCGCGTATAGAAGGTTTAGGCAGGCGGCCAGGCTAATTGCCGTGCTGTAGTTCTTACAGCTGAAGAGCAAATGCCGCATCTGCGCATAGGCGGCGATCTTGCGCGCCTCGGTGATGCCACCGACTTGAATGACGTCAGGCTGGACGACTTGGATCGCGCCGGCATCCATCAGGGCCGCAAAATTGAATTTGCTGGTTTCGGTCTCGAACCCGGCGATTGGAATGCGGGTGCGACGCGCCAGTTCGGCGCACCCGTTGATGTTCTCGGGCTGCGTCGGTTCCTCGAACCACCGGACTTGGAGTTCTTCGAAAACGTCGGCATAGGCCATCGCCGTCTTGTGATCGAGTGAGGTCGTGGCATCGCACATCAGATCGAGATCGGCACCCAACGCCTTTCTCACGACCCTGACCCGTGCAATATCTTCGTCAAAACTGACCCTGAGCGGCGTTTCGTGAAGCGTTTCGGCATGGATGGCACCGGCAATGTTGCCGACTTTCATTTTGTAGCCGAGAAAGCCATCCCGGCGCGCTTGATCGACATCATTGGCGAGATCGTCGAGGGAATAATCTCGGCGATAATAACCCGAGGAAGCGTAGGTGCGCAGCGGGCGCGCATAGCCGCCAAGCAACCGCCAGACTGGCTGGCCGGCCGAGTGGCCCAATATGTCCCAAAGAGCGATGTCGATGCCGGAGAGGCAGGCTATAAGAATTCCCTTCCTGCCGTGATAGTATGTCTGCTGATATATGCGCTCCCAGATATACTCGGGCCGGCGCGGATCAAGTCCGATGATCAGCGGCGCGATCTCCTTTTCGATCACCGCGACGCTGGTTGCCCAAGGCCCGCCCCACATCGCAACCTCGCCCCATCCAAACAGGCCGGGTTCATCGGTATGGACCTTGATCAGCAACGCCTCGCGTTCCTGGTACTCGCCTCGAGCATAGGTCAGCGCATAGGGCATTTCATAATGAAGGCAGATCGTTTCGACACGTGTGATTTTCATCAAATAATTCTCAACGGTCCGTAGTTAATTGGTAAGCACGATCAGTCGATCGGCGCGAAATCGCATGCCGACCGTCTGTCCCTCCCGGTGCGCGACATGGCTGTCCGAGCGCACGACGAGGCTGTGTCCTGTCTCCGTAGATACGGTGTATTCGAATCGATTGCCGAGAAAACGCGCGCGCAGGATTTTCACGCGATCGCGGGGTTCGCTCTCCACCTCCTCACGCAGTTCAGTAAGTTCGATATCCTCCGGTCGGATGGCAATTGCGGTGGCGGGACCATTTTCGGAGAGGAGTAAGTTTATGCCGACATCGCAAACAAACAGGCCGCCCTCGGGATCCCGGTGCCCAGTCAGCACGTTGGCGCCGCCGATGAAATCCGCGACGAATGAGGTCGCCGGCGCCCGATAAATTTGCTGCGGTGTATCCATCTGATCGATGAGGCCGGCATTCATGACCGCGACCACATCGGAAAGCACCAATGCCTCGCTCTGATCATGCGTAACAAAGACGGTGGTAATTTCCAGTTCCCGCACGATCCGGTGAATTTCCTCCCGCATTTCCTCCCGGAGTTTGGAGTCCAACGCCGATAGCGGCTCGTCCAAGAGCAGAAGATCCGGCTCGATGACCAAAGCGCGGGCAAGGGCGATGCGTTGTTGCTGCCCGCCGGACAGGAGTCTGGGCATCCGGTTTTCGAACCCGGTCATGCGGACGATGTCCAGTGCCTGTTTCACGCGCCGCTCTCTGTCCGCTCGGTTGACCTGGCGGGTATCGAGGCCGAAGGCGATGTTTTCAAACGCCGATAAATGGGGAAAGAGTGCGTAGGATTGAAAAACCATGCCGATATTGCGTTTTCTGGCGGCAAGGTTGGTAATGTCGCGATCATCGATGAATATCCGACCGCTGGTCGGAAATTCCAGGCCGGCGATCATTCTAAGCGTCGTCGTCTTTCCGCAACCGGAAGGGCCCAGCAGGCTGAGGACGTGGCCGGCCTTCAATTCGAAAGATATGCCCCGGACCGCTTCGATTTCACCAAACGACTTGTGAAGCGATTGTACCTTGAGGTCCACGATTGCCTACCTTTCAACGAAAACTGGAAAGCGGGACCGGCCAGTCGAGGCCGGCCCCGATTCACTGCTTGTTCCGTTATTTGCCGGCAGCCGCCTTGGCCCGCTCCCAAACCTCGGCCGCGCGGTTGGTGAAGTCCGCGCCGAGGTCGTATTTGAATTGGATCTTGTCGATGTTCTTGACGAGATCATCCAGGCCCATGTCGGCATTGGTTTTGGCATCGACCATTTCAACACCCTTTTTGTTTGCCGGCGCATAGCCGAGTTCTTTCGGAAGCGAAGCCTGCACCTCGGCGCCCACCATATAGTTGATGAATGCATAGGCGGCTTTCTCGTTCTCGGCTTGCGCGACGATGCAGGGACCATCGTACCACGCCGTTAGGCCTTCCTCTGGATAGGTTACCTCGATCTTGAGGCCCTTTGCCTTCGCCTGCCGATAGCTTCCGTCATCGGAATCGGCGATCCAGATTTCGCCGTTGGCCAGCAGCTGAGCCATTTGATCATTGTGGCTATAGACGGTTCTTACCTGCTTGGTATTCTCCACCATCCTCGCCTCAACGGCCGCCCACTGCTCTTCACTCAGTTGGCCGAATTTGTAATTGAGGCTTAAGGCGGTACGCCAAACCTGCTCGTCGGCCTTGTCGATTTTTCCTATACGTCCCTCGTACTTTCCGGAGTATACGTCGGCCCAGGAGGTGATCGGCCCGCCCGTTTTCGCCGGATCGTAAACGATCAGACTGTTCAAGCCGAAGGCATAGGTGGCGCAATAGATGTGGCCGTCCGCCTTGGTCTTTTTCAATACCGGAAACACATCCTCGAAGGCGGGAAGCTTTTTCAGATCCAAAGGTACGATCAAGCCCTGTTTGATGGCAATGTCTTCAAATCCGGCGCCGAGGAACACCACGTCGTGCGTGCCCAGTCCGGCGGCGCGAATTTTGTTCATCGCCTCCATCTCATCGCCGTAATAGTCGATATTGATCTTGACGCCGTATTTTTCCTCGAATCCCGGGAGGGCAAAATCGATATAGCCTCCCCAACTCAAAATATTAATCTCTCCACCGATTTGTTCCTGGGCCTTTACCGCAGTACTCGCGATAAGAACGGCAAGAACCGTCATAGCTGAAAACGCCAGTGATAAATGTCTCTTCATGTTGGCCTCCATTGGTTTGCAGGGTTTGAATCGTTATTTTTCGTTTCAGTTCGACCGACGCGACCAAGTCAGGTAAACGGCGGTCAAGGTGAGAATGAATGTCGCCGCCAAAACCAGACTGGAAACCGCATTAATTTCAGGTGTTATTCCCACCTTGACGATGGAATATATCCTGATCGGAAGTGTTGTGAATCCTGGTGATGTCAGGAAGAAGCTGACGACAAACTCACCTATGGAAATGGTAAACCCGAACAGCAGGGCACCGATGATCCCGGGCATGATGTTGGGCAACGTCACGCGCCAGAGCACCCGTGCTTCGCTGGCGCCTAATCCACGCGCCGCGTCTTCCAGCGTCCGGTCAAAGCGCGCGAGGCTGGATATGATGATGAACGTACAGTAAGGCAGCGCCAGCAAGATATGCCCCAACAGCAGGGCCGCGAAACCCGTCTTGAAACCGATGAAGCGCGCGAACATCAGCAAGGACACGCCGAGCACGATGCCGGGGGCGACCATAGGCAGTATAAGAAGCGCGAGGAAGAATTGCCGACCCCGAAAGCGATGCCGCACCACCGCCAGTCCCGCGAGCAGGCCGATGATCGTGGCCAGGGTGGAAGCCGATACGCCGAGCATGAGGCTTGACCAAAGCGAACTCAAGGTACGAGAGTTTTCCAGCAGCGCGCCAAACCATTTCAAACTGTAGCTCTCTATGGGCAGCGTGGTGATGGTGGTCTCGTTGAAGCTCGTCAGCACGACGAGCGCGATCGGCAGGTAGACCATGAAATAGATGGTGGCCACGAAACCGCCAAGCAGCCATCTGCTGATTCGTGACGTGATATTCATCGCTCGGCCAACAGGCTTTTGTTTATATCGGCGAAGCGGGAAAGGACTGCCAACGAGCCCAGAATAACAATCAGCAAGATAACAGAGAGCGCCGAGCCCAGCGGCCAATTGAAGTTCTTGAACGCGCTCGCGATCAAGTTTCCATACATTGTTCCCTGCAAACCGCCGAGCAGGTTTGGCACAAGGTATTCGCCCAGGGCCGGAATAAACGTGATGATGCAGCCGGCGACGATACCCGGCATGATAAGAGGAAGGACGACCTTGACGAGCCTTCTTACGGCACTGGCACCGAGGCTTTCCGCCGCCTCCAGAACGGAGCCGTCGAGTTTCTCGATAGCCGCATAGATCGGCACTACGGTATAGGGCAGGTAAATATAGACGAGACCAATCACCACCGCCGGTTTGGTAAACAGAATTTCAAGCGGTTCACCTATCACTCCAACCGATATCAAACTCCAGTTCGCCAGACCGGATTCACCCAGCACGAGGGTCATCGAATAGGTTCGTATCAGGAGACTGATCCAGCCCGGAAGAATGAGGCCGACGATCAGCAGAATTCGCCATTGCGGGCTCACTGACCGCGAAATGAACCATGCCAACGGTAAGGCGATGATCACGCAGAAGATCGTGGTGGCCAGCGCCATGACTACTGAGTCGAACAGCGTCTCAAGATAAATCGGAGTGGACAATACCTTGGTGTACTGATCCAGGTTGGCGCTATGGACAATTTGGTAGTTGTTGTCGACGGACCAGAAGCTGTAGGCAATCATCAGCGCCATCGGGATAAGGAACAGTAGAACGAGCGTGAGTAGAGGCGGCAAAAGAAACAAGGATAAGCCGAGTCGAATCTTGGTTCTTGATCGTTCCACGAAACCTCTCCCGGATTTTTCGCCTCTTACTTTGTTGATCAAGCCATATCAAACCTAAAAGGGTTGACTTGCTTTAGTCAAGTTTATAACATTCGATAATGATATAAATAATTGTAATAAGGCATGGCTGCCGTGATCGCTGATTTAGATATAAACCTCCTTCGCACCTTCCTAACTGTCCAGCAGACAGGAGGGTTTTCCCAGGCGGCTAAATTGCTCAATCGCACACAGCCGGCAATTAGCCTGCAAATCAAACGATTGGAATCCCGCATCGGCAGCGATGTGCTGGAGCGATCCAGAGGCGGTGAGGTTAGTCTAACGGCGACCGGCATCACCCTGGCAGGCTATGCCCATCAAATCCTGGCATTGCACGACGAGGCGATTTCGCACTTCACCACGCCCAGAATCAAAGCCAGTGTTCGTATCGGTATCCTTGAGGAACTCGGCCATTCAAGACTGCCGTTGGTGTTGCGTGCTTTCTGCAAGGTATTTCCAGAAACAAGTCCCAAGGTCCAGGTCAGCCTGAGCAATCTGTTAGTCAACGACATGATGACCGGTCGCCTAGACATTGCAGTGGTTGCCGGCGACCCAGGTTTCATGCAGGGCACGCCACTTTGTTCGGAACAGTTGGTCTGGGTCGGATCAAGCGCCAATCCCATACCGCTGAAACCGCCGTTGCCATTGGTTTTGCTGCCGGACCCCTGTTTCTACCGCCGCTCGGCCGAAGTCGCGTTGGCAAAATCCGGAATGCGGTGGAATCAAGCCTGTCTCAGCAGCACCATGGCCGGCCTCCGGGCGACGGTGATCGCCGGGTTGGGCATCACCGTGATGGGCCGATCGGAAGTCACCGAGGGGATGCGCATCATCGACAACGATCTCTCGCTGCCTCCCATTCCGCCCGCGGACATCATGATCTATTACCGAAAACGCGACCTAAAGGACTCCACCGAAACCTTGGCGCGCTATGTGCGGCAAAGCATGAACTGAAATCACATCGAACCTGGAAAGAACGTTTCACATGGGACCAAAGTCGGCATTTTGGCTGGAGAGCGACAATCAGAAGGCGTGCGAAATCGCCCGTATCGCGGGGTACGAATTGATCATTTTCGACATGGAGCACGGGGTGCTCGATACCGGGGCGCTGGACCGGCTGGTTCCACTTTGCAGCGAAATCGGCTTGGAGACCTATGTGCGCGTCAGCGAGGCGACCCAGCCCTGCATTCAAACCGCCCTGGATATCGGCGCGGCCGGCGTTATCCTGCCCCAGATAAAAAACCTGGATCATGCCCGCTCCGCAACCGCCTATTCCAAGTTTCCGCCTCTCGGCATCCGTGGCATCGGCTACAGCCGTATCCAATCCTATGGTGCTGCGAGCGACGCATTCATTGCCGCCGAGAACCAAGACCGCCAGTGCTATGTGATGATCGAGACGTCAGGGGCATTCGATGATGTGGCGGAAATCGCCGCCCTGGACAGCGTCGACGGCCTGTTCATCGGCCCGGGCGACCTATCCCTGGCACGCGGCAGAGGGATCTTCGCGGCCCGCCCGGGGGACACGGACGACATGAAGAGGATCGCGGCGGTGGCGGCGGAAAAGGGCAAGCCTTGGGCGGCGGCGGCGGGCGATCCGCGTTACTGGAAAGTCGCAGCGGCTCTCGATCCCGCATTTCTGACCAGTGCCGATGAACTCAGTGCAATGTTGATCGGTTTTCGTCAGCTTATGCACATGCCGGATTCTGACTAACGTTTCCATAGGTGGCATGTTCAGCCTCGCGACCTACCTTACTCAATGGTTTCCTGGAAGGAACAGTGATGCCCTGGGATTGTTGGGTTAATCATGGGCCGGTTAGGTTGGGCGGCTTTTTCCAAAAAAGCGGTGGCGAAGAATCCTGGAACGTACCGCCCGGGGCCAGAATAGGGTTTGACCGGCTGGATAAGTAATGTCCGCTTGTGGCTATAAGCAGATCTCCAGCCGCCCGAAATCGAGTTCCGCTTTACCCCCGAAAGCCGACATTCCCGTGGCCGTCATTGACTTTCGGGTTTGACCCAAACCGGTCATTCCGGCAAGCCCGCCTTACGCATGCCATCGACGTAACGCTGGAGCTCGTTCGGGTCGGTGTAGGGCTCCGTCCTGGCCCACTCCTTGATCGAAAAGCTCGGGGCGACCTTCATGAACTCTTCGGCCTCAGAGCGCGCCTCCTCAAGCCGGCCCAGGTGGGCGTACGTAGCGGCTAGGAGCCGACGGGATTGATCAAGCGCGATTATTCGTCCAAGTGCCTCAAGCGCGTCCTCGTAGCGACCGAGATGAAAGTGGCAGAACCCCAGCTGCCACCAATACCAGTCGGGACAGTTAGGATTCAGGCGAATGGCGTGTTGACAGCGTTCCAGCGCCTCTTCCATACGCCCGCCATAGACCAGGTTGTCCACCGAGACGGCGAGCAGGTTGGCGTCGTTCGGATTGATGCGGAGAGCGCGATCAAACTCGGCGAGACTCTGTGTGTGCTTTCCCTGACTGTTATATAGACGACCGAGCACCCAATGCGCCCGATAATCATTCGGGTCCAGTTGCACCGCATGGAGCGCCAGATCGAGCGTTTTCTGCTCTATGCTCTCGAAGGACGCGGTGAAATAAACCTTGAAGCGCAGGAAGTGGAGCGAGGCCAGTCCCGTATAAGCGCGCCCAAAGCCCGGGTCCAATTTGATCGCCTTCTCGTAAAGCGCTTCGGCCTCCTCGAAACCCGAATCGCTGTGACGGTAGAAATGTTCTCGGGCTTGCAGGTAGCAATCGTAGGCACTCGGGTTCGTGACCGAAGTTTCGATGCTGCGTTGCCGCGCTGATTTTTCGAGCGCACCGTCAGTCGCTCCGAGGGCGTGGACGATTGAACCGACGACCTCGTCCTGGACGGTGAAGATATCATCGAGATCCCGGTCATAACGCTCGGCCCACAGGTGACGATCGCTTGCAGCATCGATGAGGTGGGCCGTGACTCGGATGCGCTGGCCGGCCTTCCGAACACTACCCTCCAGCACATACTGCGCGCCCAAGTACTCGCTCACTTCCCGTGCCCGCACGGACTTGCCTTTGAAGGTAAAGGTTGAGTTGCGGGAGATGACAGAAAGATACGGATTCTTCGACAGCTCGGTGATGATGTCCTCGGTAATTCCATCCGAGAAGTATTCCTGCTCCGGATCATCAGAAAGGTTTGTGAAGGGTAGCACGGCCAACGACGGGGGGTGTGTCCCGGGTTTCATTTGTGCCTCGGCACCCGCTGGAGCGCCGCATTCCTCGATACCGCCGAGAAACCGGTAACCGCGGCCGCGCACTGTCTCAATAAAGCGTGGCTGCTTCGGGTCGTCGCCCAACGCGATGCGCAGATCGTGGATGTACTCCCTGACCAGCCCCTCGGACACGCAGACATCGCCCCAGACGGCGTGAAGGATATGATCCTTGGTCAGCAAGCGATTCGGGTTGCTGACCAACAGACGGAGCAGTTGAAAGGCTTTGTTGTTAATCTGAACGGGCTGATCGCCGTGCCAAAGGCGTTCATCGCCAAAATCGAGCCTGTAC
>JAPULJ010000267.1 GCA_027295145.1 Alphaproteobacteria bacterium
CGATCTCGGCGAAGGCGATGCTGAAGACTTTCTTGCTGCCCTTCGTCACCCTGAGGGATGCAATTCGCTGGTCGACCCCGAGCTCGAGCACGACGTGGAACTCGCGATAGGACTCCGGCGGCATCTCGATCAGGCGCTCGACAATCATAGGCAGGGGCACCAACTGCCCGCAGTCCGGCAGCCAGTCGAAGGGCGGCTCCAGCCGCTTGGGGATGCCGATGGAGACAACGCGCTGCCAGATCCCCATCACCTCATCCGCGCGCGTCAGCACGGGCGTTGCCATCGTTGCCACGAGCAGCCTCGCCGCATCACGGGGCGTCACCTGCGCCGCGCTCGGCCCCCTGCCACCGAGCGAACGCAGCCCCGCGACCGCCAGCACGCGATCAATCACGGCCACGCTCTTGCGCGGCAGCCCGAGAACCTCGGACAGGGTTTCAACGAAAGCGCCAGGAGTCATGACCTTTTCCCATTAGTTGCTCACGGAGCGAATAACACAGTTGGAGGGGAGATGCAAATCATACGAATATCATATAAATGGATACCGTGATCAACTGCGCAGACTTCGCATGACTGCCACCGAACATTCCGGGTTGCGCCTCTGCTCGCTATTCGGCGGTAATATGTCATGAAATCTGTATGTTGTCAGTTAATGATAGAACCTCCACGGGCCTGTCCGTCTGCCCAGACCCAGCTTCTTGCGTTTGAAACCCGCAAGAAACAGAGGCTGAGTAGATCACCATATATAATTTGATCAAATGGATTTCAAGATATGGCCTGGCTAGCGCCGGCGCACGAGTGACACGATCAGGACAACGCGCGTTGGCGCAATGCGGGCCGATGGGTCGGCCTGAGCTTTGTCGCCGTCAATCTCGGCAAGATCGTCCTTCCTTACAGGCACCGGCACGCGCTGGTTTCAGGGGTGTTACGCTGATAAGGATGGGCTGCTGTCGAAACTGGCCTCTCTCGAGGCGCGAATGCCGGAGGCTGTGCAATGAGAAAACCCGAATCGAGCCCCCTCACGTCAAAAACCATCGTGGCGTTTCTGGGGAATATCTTTGACCGGCGCGGCGGCGAAGAATATCTCGGCGAACCGGTCACCATGGCCGAGCACATGCTGCAAGGCGCGCATTTCGCCGAAAAAGCGGGTGAACCAGAGGTGATCGTCGTTTCGGCCCTGCTGCACGATATCGGCCATTTCACCAGCGAATTCGGTACGTTTTCGATGGATGATATCGAGGACAAACATCACGAAGAGGCCGGGGCACAGGTGCTGGAACGGTTTTTTCCCACGCTGGTAACCGATTGCGTGCGCTACCACGTTGCCGCGAAGCGCTATCTTTGCGCGGCTAAACCGGAATATTTCAAGCGCCTGTCCGAGGCGTCAGTGCATTCTTTGAACCTGCAGGGTGGTCCAATGAGCGCCGAAGAAATGGCCGAGTTCGAAAAGAACCCGAACCTGAAGGAAATCGTCAAGGTGCGCTATTACGACGACGCGGGTAAGCGGGCCGATCTGGAGACCAAGACGTTTTCTCACTACGCCCCGATGGTCCAGCGAATTGTGGATACTCATTGCGGAGAACCCAACGGATGAGAGCCCCCGAGTATATCTTTGACGCCAAGGAAAAACCATCGCTGCCATGGCATGAGGTGCCGTTGATCCCTGCCACTGATGAAAGCGTCAAAGAGTATGGTTGTCTGGTGGATGATCCTGACAGCTTCGAAATAGAAATCACCCGCTGGCCCGCCCAGGGCTGGCGCCCGGTCGATGCGGGCACAGGGGACGAAGGCGGATACGTAGAGGGCGTTTTCCAGTGCGATTGGACCGGTGACGTGCTGATGGGCAAAAATGATGCGGTCAGCGGGGAATACGTTCTGGGATGGAGCCGCGACCCGCAGCAAGCATCGGCGGACCGGCAGACCGCGGGCCGCGACCGGGTGCTGCTTTGGCACATGAACTATCACCCCGACGGCGGGCAGTTGTTCTTTCCTCTTGAAAAGGAACCCTTCGTCGTGCCGGTGGCATTGCCGGGTGACGATCTGAAACCGGACAATGTCGTCGCATTCTGGTGCGACGGAACCAGGGGGCTCTATATTCATCCCAACATCTGGCACGAAGGTGTTTTCCCGGCGGGCGACAGGCTTCGATTCCTCGACCGGCAGGGCCGGGTTCACGCTAGGGTAAGCTGCGACATCGGCAAGGAATTCGGCGTCTACCTGTCTGTTCCCCTCAAGCGCTGAACCGGGCAGCCGCCATGAAGCTAGAAGTTGTATCCTACTACATTCAATACGGTGTCGGTCAGGATGGCCGGTATGATCTTGACCGCACGATGGAGGCCATCCGCGCCCAGCCTCTTGACGGCGTGCAGCAGCGTGAACGCATCCGCCTTGTGGTCGCCTCCGATGCTGTCGAATACACACAGACATCGTCGTGAAGAGCGGTCGGATCAATGCGGCCGAGCACAAGCATGCAGCCAGAGAATGCTTCCCTGCTCGCCAGAAAAAGTTCCCTGTTAACAAGGGAAATTCTCCCTGTTTTTTCACTAGGGAATTTTACGACTAACTAGTTGAAATCGCGCCGTTAATTACTTCAAAAAGTTGCCATTTTTGCGTATTTTCGAGAAAAGTCCCTGCAAAAT